>DASZCH010000107.1:0-10239 GCA_035943235.1 Candidatus Acidiferrales bacterium | reverse complement strand
CCGTAACCCTCATACATGACGCTATAGAAAGAGTCGATGCGTCCATAAGTCATGCCAGCAGCACTGCTCGGTTCTTTAGGATCGAGCGCTCTCTTTGATTTCTGGAGGAAGACCAGATACTCGCTGCCGAGGCGATAGCTGATATATGGTCCAAAGAACATTCTTGCCCCGACGCGAATCCCTTTGAAGGATTGCAGGACTTCGGCGTCATAGACAGCGATGGGATACTGCTCTGTAGTGCCAGACAGGATTCGCACAACGGCGACGACATCGGCTTGCCTGAAGAGTCCTTGGATTGTGACGGGAATGGGTTCAGTGAGCTTAACTGTTTGCTGTGCAAGAGCGGCCGGCGGGCGGACAAGAATGCAGGGTAGGAATGATAGGAACACAGGAAGTATTGCTGCTAGCATGTTCGTAAATTGCACGGACTCGCCGCTAAGTGCAACTTTATTTTCATTACTTCGTGGGTGAAGGCGATAGTGCGACCCAAAGCCTGGCTCTCCTGGAGCAGCGGAAAAGACAGCGCGTGGGCATTGCACGTCATGCGCCGGCGCGGCGATTTGGAAATCACCGCGCTCCTCACCACCATCAATCGCACGCACAATCGCGTCGCCATGCACGCCGTTCGCGAGTCGCTTCTCGACGTGCAAGCCGCTGCGACTGGCTTGCCCCTCGTCAAAGTCGCGATTCCTTCGCCGTGCCCCAACGAGATTTACGAGCGCGCCATGTCCGAAGCGATGGCGCAGGCGCGCGCCGAAGGCGTCACACACATGATTTTTGGCGATCTATTCCTCGAAGACATTCGCCAGTACCGCGAAGAGAATCTCGCAAAATGTAATATGGCTCCTGTCTTTCCTCTTTGGGGCCTCGATACTCGAATTCTCGCCGAAGAAATGCTCGCCGCCGGCCTCCGCACCTATCTCACCTGTGTCGACCCCCAAAAACTCGACGCCGCTTTCGCGGGCCGCACTTTCGACAAAAATCTCCTGGCCGATCTTCCGCACGGTATCGACCCCTGCGGCGAAAACGGTGAATTTCATACCTTCGCTTGTGATGGCCCGATGTTCGCATCGCCCATCCCCGTTGAAGTGGGCGAAATTGTCGCACGCGACGGTTTTATCTTCGCCGACCTCCTCCCGCGCTTCACCGCTACCGCCCCGCGCTAGGCTTGCTTTCGAATTTACGCACGCGCAAACTCCCACTGTGCGCATCTTCTCGCTTCTCCCGTCAGCGACCGAAATTCTTTACGCGCTGGGCCTCGGCGATTCCGTCGTCGGCGTCACGCACGAATGCGATTTTCCGCCGGAGGCCGGCAAGAAGCCTCCGCTCATTCGCCCGCGTGTCGATCCTGCCGCGCCGCCCGCAGAACTGGATCGCCAAGTGCGCGACCTCGTCAGCCGTGGCGAGAGCATCTACTCTGTCGATGACGTCCTCCTTCGCTCGCTCGCGCCTGATCTCATAATCACTCAGGATTTGTGCCACGTATGCGCCGCTTCGCCCGACGATCTTGCCACCGCTCTCTCGCGCATGCCGTTTGCGCCCCAGGTTCTTTCGCTTCAGCCGCAAACGCTCGCCGGAGTTTGGGACGACATCCGCAAAATCGGTGAAGCCACTCGCCGCCTTCCCGAGGCCGATTGTCTCGCCTCTAGCCTTGCTCGACGCGTCGCGCAAATCGAAGCTGCCATCGAAGCTGCCATGAAAGCAACAGTCGCGCCCGCGACTTCGCGTCCGCGCGTCGCATGCCTCGAATGGCTCGACCCGATCTACGTGGGCGGCCATTGGCTTCCGGAGATGGTCACATGCGCTGGCGGCGCAGATCTTTTCGGTCGCGCAGGCTCGCCGTCATTCCGCGTCGCTCCCGAGCAGGTCGTCGAAGCGCGGCTGGAAGTCATCGTCATCATGCAATGCGGCTACGGCGTCGCGCGCAATCGCGACGATTACCACCGCACGAAATTTCCAAATGGTTGGAGAGATCTTCCCGCGGTTCGCTCTCGCCGCGTCTTCGCCGTGGACGCGAACAGTTATTTTTCCCGCTCAGGCCCGCGCCTGGCCGACGGCGTAGCCATCCTCGCGCATCTCTTCCATCCCGAATGCGCAATTTCAGGAATTCCGGCGGGAGCTTTCTGCCAAATTGAAATGGGTTGAATTGCCTGGCGAACTATCCCGGAGAGAATCGCTTTCGCCACCGCGCGTAGAAGATAAGCCCAACGAGCATCACGCCGAGCCCCATTGTCGAACGCAGCGGCCTCTGCATCAACGAATTCACCGTCAACGCCAGCGCGCCAAGAATAAAAATCACCGGCACGACGGGATATCCCCACGTGCGATACGGCCGCGCCATCGCTGGTTCCTTGACGCGCAGGACAATCACTCCGGCAGTCTGCGCCGCATAAAAAATCCACACCAGGAAAACATAGAGATAGGAGAGATCGTCAAACGTTCCGGTCAGCGCCAGCAGGGAAGCGAGAATTCCTTGAAACACGAGCGCATTCGCCGGTGTTCGGAATCGCGGATGCACGCCGCGGACGGCGCGGAAAAACAGGCCATCGCGAGCCATCGCGTAATCCACGCGCGCGTTGGTCAGAATCGAGGAATTGAGCGTGCCCAGCGCGCAGATCGCCATCACAATCGTCAACCACACCGCCGCATCGGCTCCTGTGGCGCGTGCGATTACGTCGGAAGCGATGTGCGGAGACGCGGCAACTTTCGTAAACGGCAGCACGTAGAAACACGCTGCGCTCATCGCGGTGTAAATTCCGCAAACCACCAGGACACCCAGAATCAGCGAAAGAGGGATATTCCTTTCTGGATTTTGGATTTCGGAGCCGACGAAAGTCAGGTTAATCCAGCCGTCATAGGCCCACAGCGCGCCCGCGAGCGCCGTCAAAAATCCCGCCATGGTCGCCGCTGCCGCGCCGGGCGCCGCTACGGAATGAAAATTCGCCACGCTGCCTTTGCCGAAAACGAATCCGACGAAAATCACGGCGATGACCGCGGCGATCTTGATAATCGTGAGCACCACCTGCACGCGTCCGCCCAGCCTCACGCCGAAATAATTAATCAGCGTTACCAGAGCAATGGCTGCCACCGCGAGCGGCTGCGCCCACGTGAAAGTGAAATGAACGGGCGTATGCGTGGTTGGAAAAGAAAAGTGGAGCACCCACAGCGGCGTTGCGATCACGGGAAATAAGAAACTCGCAAATACCAGCAAGCCTGCGGCGATGGTCGCAATGGAAGTGGGCGCGCCGATGATCGAATAGGTCCAGCCAAAAAGGAAAGCCCAAAGGGATCCAAAAGCGCGATTCATGTATGCGTATGTTCCGCCGGCTTCGGGTATCGCCGCGCCAAGTTCCGCCGCGCTCAGCGCGCCAAAAAGTGAGAGTGCACCTCCGACTAACCAGGCCAGCGTCACCAATCCAACGCTTCCTGCCGCGCTCGCCATGGACGCCGGTTTAATGAAAATCCCCGTGCCGACCATCGTCCCCACAACGATTGCCGCCGCCGCCCACGGCCCCAGCCCGCGCACCAGTTCCGGCAGTTTTTTGCTTTGCATATTCATTCTGTATTCATTCCGCGCTCATCACGAATTCGCGGCGTCGAATTCTGCTTCGCGCGCCGCCCTCCCCATGTCCGGCCGCCCCGACATGCTCACAGCCGAGCCCACCGCAAATGTAATGATGGTCCCAGCCAGCACGTACCACGTCCATGCCAACGGCGTATAAAAATGTATCGCCGTCATTCCGATCAGTCCTGCAATCATTCCCGCAATCGCCCCTCGCGCTGTCGCTCGCGGATTCCAAATCACCAGCAGAAACGTCCCCAGCAAGCTGCCATAAGTAATCGACGCTATCGTCAGCCCGGCCACCAGCACAGGCCCCCACCGAATCATGCCAAATAATCCCAATAGAACGCCCCAGAATATTGTCCACAGTCGCGAACGCCGCAACTGCCTCGCCGAATTGCTCGCATCCACGCCCCGCGCGCGCGAAAAATCAATCATGCTCGACGACGCAAGCGAATTCAGCGACCCGCTCGCATTCGACATGGCTATCGCAAAAATCGCTGCCAGCACAATGCCCACCAGCCCAACCGGCATCTGCGTCACAATAAACTCCGGGAAGATTCGATCCGCATCTCCCCCTGGAATCGCAAACGGAATGTGTTGCCGGTAAACATAGAGCATCACGCCAATCAGCAAGAACAACAGAAATTGCACAAAGACAATCACGCCGCTCGCCAGCAACGCTTTTTTGCTGTCGCGCTCCGATTTCGCCGCCAGCAGCCTCTGCACCATCGTCTGATCCGTCCCGTGGCTCGCCATCGTCAAAAATGTTCCGCCGATCAGCCCCGACCAGAACGTATAGCTTTGCGTCAGGCTGAAATGAAAATCGAAAACGCGCAGCTTGTCGCCACCAGCCGCCGCCGCATGCACCACGCCCGTCCATCCAAGGGGAATCCGGTGCAGCAGCAGAAAAAACGCCACCACCGAACCCGCGATGTACAGGAAAAACTGCATTACGTCCGTCCAAATCACCGCGCGCATTCCGCCCTGAAACGTGTAAAACAACGTCAGCAGCGTAATCACCGCCACCGATACGCGGTTGCCCGTCCCCAGCAGAATGCTCACCACTTTTCCGATGGCCGCGAATCGCACGCCCTCCGCCAGCGCCCGCGTCACCACAAAAATGCTCGCCGCCGCCGACTTCGTTCGCGTGCCGAATCTTTTCTCGAGTAACTGGTACGCTGTATAAAATTCGCCGCGGAAATACTGCGGAATTAAAATGATGCACAAGATCACGCGCGCCACCACGTATCCCATCACCAGTTGCAGGAATTCCAGATTCGTCGCGTACGCGATTGCCGGCGTGCCAATGATGGTCAGCGTGGACGTTTCCGTGGCGACAATCGAGCAGGCCAGCGCCCACCACGGCGCGCTGCGTCCTCCCAGGAAGTAGTCGCGAATCGTCCGCTGGCTGCGCCCGTAGGTGGCGCCGAAGAGCGTCACGCCCGCCAGGTACACAACAATGATTACAACGTCGATTGTGCTGATGCGCATCGCGTGGCGTCCGCTCGCGGTGAGCTGCCTCTCCCGCGTAGGCGGCGCGATGCTAACCGCCTCGTCAGAGCCATGTCAACAAATCCCCGCGCGTCTGTGTCTTTTACTTTTGAGGCGGCCTCCAGGCCGGCAGCTTTTTCTCGATTGTTCGCCTGTGTCATTCCCAATCGCGTAGGAGACGCTTTAACCTTAATGAAGTAATATTCGCAGAGAGGGAACAGCCAAACGAATGAACGTCTTCCTCGGCTTCGACGCTGGTGGCACAAAAACAAACTGCGTCGTCCTTGACGCCGCCGGCCGCCTCCTCGCCGAAGCCACCGGAGGTCCCGGGAATCCTTTGCGCGTCGGATTCGCAAAAGCCTTCTTTGCGCTCGAAGACGCCGCGCGCCGTGCCCTCACCGAAGCCCGCCAGCAAACCGAAAGCGTTCGCGCCATTTGTGCAGGGGTCGCTGGCGCCGGACGTCCGCGCGTCGCCCGTCGGCTCGCCAGCTTTCTTAGCCACGCATTTCCGCAAGCCTCTATTCGAGTCGTTACCGACATCGAAATCGCTCTCGAAGCCGCCATGAGTCACAAGAGCGTCGATAGCCTGACAAACGAAGCGGGTATCGTAATCGTTGCCGGCACAGGCTCCGCCGCCTGCGGACGCAATTCCGCGGGCAAAACTGCTCGCGCGGGAGGCTGGGGCCCGTGGATCGGCGATCCAGGCAGTGCCTACGACATTGGCCGTCGCGCTGTCGAAGCCGCTCTGCGCGCTCGCGACCATCTCGGCCCACCCACAATGCTGGGCGAAAAAATTCTCAGCACCGAAGAAGCCGGCGAAGGACTAGAAGACTGGGACCTTATTCTCGAGCGCATTGCCAAGCGTCCCGACGCCGTTTTCCCAACGCTTTTCCCCATCGTGATCGAGGCCGCCGACGCGGGAGATGCAATCGCTCAACAAATTCTCGTCAACGCCGCAAAATCTCTTGCAAGTCTCGCAAAAGCAGTCATCGATTCGCTTGGTCTCAACGGTCAGTCCCTCATTCTTGCGAAATCCGGCGGTGTCTTCGGCCATAGCAAGTATCTCGACGCCGCTCTCGACGAGGAATTGTCGCGCATCGCTCCCAGCGCGCATGTCGACTCGCTTGATATTTCTCCGGCGCAAGCCGCCGCGGAACTCGCGCGCATGAGCATCTCGGACGTTGCCGCCGATGGAAGCTGAACTCACTGCCCGCATCGCGCAGGCGCGCACCGCTTCCGGCGACGCCCTCCGCGTATTTCTCCACGATCCCGCTGAGGAAGTCCTCGTCGCCGCCCTCGCTAACCCCAGCCTCACGGAAGGCGACGTCTGCATTTTGCTCGAACGCCTCGATCTTCCCGCGTCGCTTCTCGGCGCTATCGCCGCGCATCCGTCTTGGAAAAAAAATGAAGGCGTGCGCCTGCGCCTCGCGCGCCATCCGCGAACGCAGCATCGCGTCGCCCTCGCCTTGCTTCGCCAGCTTTTCCTTTTCGATCTCGTGCAGGTGAGCTTATTGCCGTCCGCGCCCGCGGATATCCGCCGCGTGTCCGAGGAACTTCTTCTCCAGCGTCTGCCGCAGCTTCCCGTCGGCGAAAAACTCGCGCTCGCGCGACGCGCCTCCGCGCGCGTTGCCGGAGGAATTCTCGCCGAAGGCCATCCGCAGGCCGCGCCGCTCGCGCTCAATAATCCCTTCCTGAATGAAGCGCAGATTCTTCGCGTCCTCGCGGATCCGGAAGCCCACGAACGCGTCGTCCACGCCATCGCGCATCATTCGCGGTGGTCGCTCGACTACAATATCCGCATGGCTCTCGTTCGCCATCCCGCCGCGCCACTCGCCGCCGTGATGCGTTTCCTGCCCGAAATCACCATGCGCGACTTGCATGAACTTTCCGCCGCCGATACGCTGCCGGAAAATCTCCGCGCCTACATCAAACAGGAAGTCGCTCGCCGCGCCGCCGCAAAAAGCTAAAGATATTTCATTGTCATTCCGAGGAGCCAGGCGACGAGGAATCTGCTTTTCTTGCCGTTAGGAGGCATAGAACGGTTACCGGAACCGTGATAAAAATATAACGCATGTCTCTGCAGCCCAAACGTATCAACATGAAATGGTACATCGTCATCGCCGGCGTCATTTTCGTCGCCGCGCTCATCTATTCTTCATTTCGCCAAAGCGTCGATCATTACGAAGTCTGCGTCGATTTCCACGGACGCAGCCATTGCGCGCAAGCGTCTGGCACGAATCGCAATGATGCAGTGCGCACCGCTCAGGAGATCGACTGCGAGATGCTTGCCAACGGTCGCGATGAAAACATCGCATGCCTCGACGTGCAACCTTCCAGCGTCCGCGCCCTCTCCCCAAGATAGAGCCCAGTCCAAAACTCAAATCTTGCCATTCCGAGGAATTTACCCCGCGTGGAAGCATGTTCGGCGAACACGCCTGCCGCAGGCGAGAATCTGCTTTGGCTGTTTAACTTCGTAATAAATGTGCTTCGTGATTCTCGCTTTTGCCGGTCACTGAAACAATGTCATTCCGAGGAGCCACGCAGCGAGGAATCCGCTTTTTCAGTCGTAATTAAATGGCCGCATCGCCGATTCTCACCGCTTCGCGAACGGCTCCGGCGCCGGCGCACCCAGCATCCGCAAGTAAGTCATCAACTGCGCGCGGTGATGCACTTCATGCTCGTTGATGCCGAATAAAATCACGCTCACCTTTCGGCGAAACCCCATCCCGTCGTTCACTCGCGCTGCGTCCCATTCTTCCGGGCGCAATTTGCTCACCGCCGCTATCGTCTCCTGATGTACCCGCGAAATCTGGCGCAATTCTTCCTCGATGGAACGCGGCGCGCCACCGAGCACCGCCGGCAATCCTCCCGGAATCCGCTTTTCGTAATATGCAAAATTGCCATCCAACGCCACGCGTCTCACTCCTTCTTCAGACACCCACAAGTGCCGCAGCATTTCCCCAATCGTCAGCGCGCCATTTCCGGGACTCCATTCGAGATGTTCGGCGCGCAGCAGTCGAAAAACGTCTTCGCTGCGCGCGCGAATCGCCTGCTTCTGCTTCACGAAAAATTCCGGCAAAGTCATCCACGAATTATACTCCACCGTGCACCGCCTTCGATTCGTCCCCGGCGGGCACCGGCTCCCTTATAATCGTTGACACGTGCCCGCATGCCTGCATAGCATCGTTTCGACGACGAAAGCTTGCGGCCCATCGCGTTTTGAGGGACGGCCTGAGTGAAAGAGTCGGAGCGTCGGAGACATGCGCGTTATCCCTGCAAGGCGCAAGTCGAAATCATTTGGGGCGAGGTCACTTTGGACGCCACGCTCCGCGATATCAGCGCTTCGGGAATGTATATCGAAACGCACGAACCGCTCTGGGCGCGCGCCGAATTCTCAGCTCGCGTTCGGTTGCCCGAAACCATCAACGTTAAATGCATTGTTCGCCGCGTCGACGCGGGCAAAGGCATGGTCGTCGAGTTCACCGAGATCAGTCAGGAAACGCGCATGAACCTTAATCACCTCATTTGGAAACTCGCTCACCCGTGAGATCTCATCTGCGGCGCTGTCCAAATTGCGGCGCCGAACGTGCCTCCGCGCGTCCAGACGAAGTCTGTGAGTATTGCCACCTTGCTCCCGCGGAAGCCAATCGCGCCATGCGCCGCGGCCTCGTCAACCGTTTCGGCATTTTTTTGCTCGGCGCTATTGCATTTTTCGTCCCGAGTTTTCTTTATCCGCCGCTGGAACTCGATGGTATTTTGATTTTCATCGGTGTGATTTTCTTCGCCACGATTTTTCTGGCCGTGTGGGTCGAGCGTCGCGCCCTGCGCCGTCAGGAAGTCGAAGTGCTCAAGCGAATTTTCCACGGCCTCGTGCCGCTTCCGTGGCTCTTGGGTACATTGCTCTTCGTCAATGGTGCGCTCGACCGCTCACCGCCCCAAAATTTCCAAGCGACGGTTATCAGCCGCTTCGCCATGCCCGGCCTGTTACCGATGCATCAGCTCATTGTCACTTCCTGGCGTGATGGTGGCCTCGAACGCCTCGCCGTTACGCGCCAGGATTTCGATCTCTTCCACAATGGGGAAGCGATTGAAGTCCGCGTCCAGCCGGGCTTGGTCGGAATCCCTTGGATCTTCGGCGTTTACAATAAATAACAGGCGGTTTTGTCGATTTACGAGCGACAACTCACGGAATCGTGAGCGTGCCGCCCTCGGGCGCTGATGCCTCGTGGCGGGTGCCTTGCCAAAGATAAACCACCCTCAACTGCTTGGGCCGGCCTTTCGCGGGATCGCCGCCCATCGTGTCGTTGTTCACGCGAAGGCTAAGCTGGCCGTCGCGAATGCGGGAAGACAGCAGCGCGGTCACGTCAGCGGAGTGGTTCTCTGCTCCATAATCGGCGCGCACGATTTGTAAGCCCTGCTCGACGCGGGAAGAATCGTCGGTGGGAATGTTGAGTGTGCCGCCTTCCTCGACGCGGGCTTGCGCCTCCGCGCCATCGTACCTGTACCAGACCCTGAGCGCCTTGGGAGTATTGCGGGCAGGATCGCCGCCCATGGTGTAATTGTTTACGGGAACGCTCAGCCGACCGCGTTCGATGTGGGAATTGAGCAGATCGGTCACATCAAGAGTGCGGCCGTGGGCGCCGTAGCTGGCGCGCGTAATGTGCAGCCTTCCCCGATCGCGATCACGATCTCGGTCGTGGTCGCCATCGTGTTCATGTTCGCGTTCGCCGGCGCTCAGCGACAATTCGACAGCTTCTTTCTCGCGAAATTCCAGAGTCCTCTCATGCCCGGCGTCGTCCCGAACACGCAGCCGAAGCGTCTTATTTGCTCCGATGGCAGGATCAACACCGAGCGTCGCATTGTCCACCCGAATGCGGAGCACATCGCCTCCGATAAGCGAGCGAACGCGGTCGGTCACATCTACCCAGGCATTTCCCGCGCCGTATTCCGCGCGGATAAGCCGCCACCGGGCAGATTGCGCGGAGAGCGTCACGGCTGAAAATACCAGGACGGACAACAGTGCGAAGATGCGTTTCATGTCAGCTCCTTGTGATTTGCCCGTCCTCGAACCTCGTCGAGAACGGACGGTCCCGTGGAAAAGTGTTACAACTAAAAAAACATCCGCCGAGCGCAAAGTCAAGGAAGCCGCCAAGATGGGTTTCAAGACGCGCACTAAATGCGTT
>DASZCH010000106.1:0-1574 GCA_035943235.1 Candidatus Acidiferrales bacterium | reverse complement strand
CCTTATGATTGGGCGAAGTTCCTGCGCGAGCGACTGGATTATGTGGGGCCTCGCGCGCCGTTGGGCGGAATCGAAGGCGGTGGCTACAAGCTGGTGTACAACGACGCGCCGAATCAAATGATTCTGGATGATGAATCGATTGATGGTCATCTCGATCTTACGAACTCGATCGGAATTGTGCTGGAACAGGACGGCACAATTCGCGATGTTATCCATGGCATGGTCGGCTACCGCGCGGGAATCGGGCCGGGAATGAAGATTCAAGCCGTGAATGGGCGGCGATGGTCTATTAAGACCATGCGCAACGCCGTTGAAAATAGCGTAAAAGAGACCAAGCCTCTGAAACTGTTGGTTGCGAATGGCGGTTTCGTGGAAACGTATGAAATCGATTATCACGACGGAATACGCTATCCGCATCTGGAGCACGCCCAAGGAAGTTCGGATTATCTGGATGAGATTATCAAGCCGCTCGCGCCGGAAAATGCGACGGGATTGTCGCCAGCCGAAAGGCGGAATGCATCGAAGCGCGGAGGAAAATGACGCGAGGCGGGGTGTAGAGATGAGCAGGCGCTTGGCGATGGCTGTTGGCGTGGTGTTGATCCTGATTGGCGCGGCGGTGCTGACCCATCCGCAGTTCAGCTATCGCGTCGAGCAACATTCGCAGCAAGTGGGCGCTCTGAAAGTTCTGTTCGAGACGCGGAAAGTGATTCACTTCCCGCTGTGGTTCAGCGTACCGATTCTGACTATTGGAACGGCCTTTCTGATTACGGCGATCCGCAAGGATTGACTCGTGGTGGAATTTCCGCGATGGCAGTCAGTAGCCGTCTTTCTCCGAGGAAACGCTCACTTTGCCGGCGAACCGGCGGTCGACCATCGTGAAGTAAAGCGTCGCGAGAAAAATTCCTCGGCAGTCGCGGCGCTCCTGCGGGCATTGCACTTGGCATCGCGGCTGGAAAATGACATGATTTCGCGGAGATGAATCACACGGAGAATCATTCGGGGAGGGATTCAATGCGTTTCGCGAGGAGCGTGATCTGGATGCTGTGGTGTTGCCTGCTTTTTGCCGCATCTGGCGTGGCGCAAACGCAGAAGCGCGCGATGCAGTTCGACGACCTGATCGCCATGCATCGCTTGAGCGATCCGCAAGTCTCTCCCGACGGCAAATGGGTGGTGTACGTGGTGGCGACGCCCAACATGAAGGCGAACCATTCCGTCAGCAACATCTGGATTGTTCCGGCGGAGGGCGGCGTTGAGCGGCAGTTGACGCGCAGTGGCGACGATTCGCGGCCTCGGTGGTCGCCCGACGGAAAACAAATTGCGTTTCTGTCGTCCCGCGATGGAGCGACGCAGATTTACGTGATGTCGGTATTCGGCGGCGAAGCGTCGCGTGTCACGTTTCTTTCCACGGACGCGGACAATGAGGTCTGGTCTCCTGATGGCAAGTGGCTGGCCTTCACTTCGCGCGTGTACCCGGATTGCCGCGACGATGCCTGCAACAAGGAGCGGGACGCCGTCGCCGCGAAAAATCCGGTGAAGGCGCATGTCGCGACGCGCCTGCTCTATCGGCACTGGAC
>DASZCH010000105.1:0-62324 GCA_035943235.1 Candidatus Acidiferrales bacterium | reverse complement strand
GTCCTGGAGTTGTTCCCGATGAGGACACGGCGCTGAAACTGGCGGACGACATCGGGTATCCAGTCTTGATCAAGGCTGCCGAAGGCGGGGGCGGCCGCGGCATGCGCGTGGTTCACAAAAAAGAGGAACTGATCTCCGCATTTCAGACCGCGCGCAATGAGTCCCAACAGGCGTTCGGCAGCGCGAACGTGTATCTTGAGAAATTAATCGAGCGCCCGCGGCACATCGAATTTCAAGTAATCGGCGACAATCACGGTAAGGTAACCCATTTGCGCGAACGCGAGTGCTCGATTCAGCGCCGACACCAGAAAATCATCGAAGAATCGCCTTCGCCTGCCCTCGACGTCAAGACTCGCGATGAAATGGGGGCTCGCGTTGCGAGGGCGCTCTCGAAAATCGGCTATTCCAGCGCGGGGACGGTGGAATTTTTGCGTGATGAAGCGTCAGGCAAACTCTATTTCATCGAAGTGAACGCGCGCATCCAGGTGGAGCATCCGGTGACGGAGATGATTTCCGGCATCGACTTGGTAAAGGCGCAGATTCGTCTTGCCGCCGGAGAAAAACTTGAAACCGTCATTGGCAAGCCTTGTTTTCACGGGCACGCGATCGAATGCCGCATCAACGCGGAAGATCCGAACACATTCGCGCCTTCGGCCGGCCGCATCACGGCATTTCGCGTTCCGGGCGGCCCGGGGATTCGTGTGGATACGGCGGTGTATTCCGAAGCTGTTGTGCCCCCTTATTACGATTCGCTCGTCGCCAAGATTATCGCCTTTGGTGACGATCGCGCTGAAGCCATTGCGCGCATGTCGCGAGCTCTCGACCAATTCGTAATTGAAGGCATCAAGACGTCCATTCCGTTGCACAGAAAGATTCTCGAAGATCCTGATTTCATTGCGGGCAAGCTCGACACGCATTTTCTCGACCGCTACGAAGCCGTCGCGGCCAGATAGGACGCCCGATTTTGTTTCCGCCTCTCTATGCGGTTCTGGACGAAGATTTGTTGAAGATGCCGGCGCAGAGGTGCGCGCGGGAACTGGCTTCGGCAGGCGCGGAGCTGATTCAATATCGCGCCAAGCATTCGTCTCCGCGGGCCTATTTCGAAGTTTGCTCGAATTTGACCGAGACGTTGGCGGGCCGCGACACCCGGTTCAGCGTCCGGTTCATTGTCAACGACCGTCCCGACATTGCCGCGATGGTTGGCGCTGGCGGCGTGCACGTGGGGCAGGACGATTTGCCTCCTGATGACGCGCGGCGAGTTTGCGGCTCGGGGCGGTGGGTCGGCATTTCCACGCACACTTTGGAGCAAGTGCGTGCTGCGGCGAAAACTTCCGCTGACTACATCGCCGTGGGGCCGATTTTTTCAACCTCGACGAAAGAGAAACCGGGCGCCGTGGTGGGCACGTCTTTCATTCGCGAGGCCCGCAAACTGACTTCAAAGTCCATTGTAGCCATCGGTGGAATCACGCGCGAACGCGCCGCCGAAGTTTATGAGGCAGGTGCGGACTCGATTGCCGTGATCCGCGATTTGCTCGAAACGAGTGATCCTGCCGCGCGGGTCAAAGAGTTCCTCCCATTGCCAAACTTTCACAAGACAGTTCGAAGCGAAATTCGCGAAACGAGGTTCGCTAAATGACCGAACACGCTCCAGAAGCAGCGCCGCCAGGCGGACATCTTGGGCTTGTAAAAGGTTTGGGCCTCTTCGATTCGACGATGATCGTCGTCGGGTCGATGATCGGCTCGGGGATTTACATTGTGTCCGCTGATATTTCGAATCAAGTGCAAAGCCCCGGCCTCTTGATCATCGTCTGGGTCATGTCGGGTGTGATGACGCTGATCGGCGCGCTGAGCTATGGCGAACTGGCCGCGGCGATGCCGCACGCCGGCGGAACGTATGTTTTTCTGCGCGAATCTTTTGGGGAACTCTGGGGATTTCTCTTCGGTTGGACGATGCTGCTCGTAGTCCAGACGGCAACGATTGCGGCCGTGGCGATTGCCTTCGCAAAATTCGCGGGCGTCTTAGCGCCGTGGTTTTCGCCGGGCGCGTGGATTCTAAAGTTCGGCACTTTCGGACCCTGGAAACTTCCGTTCGGCATCCTGGGTCCCTATGATCTCGGCCTTAACCGGCAGAACCTGTTGGCGATCATTTCCATCGTGCTGCTTACGTGGATCAACCTGCGCGGGTTGCGCCTCGGTAAAATTGTTCAGAACGTTTTCACGAGCGTAAAAACAGTTACTCTGGCCGCATTGGTTATCGTTGGATTCATATTCGCGCGCGCGGAAGCCGTCGCCGCGAATTTTCATAATTTCTGGCACAATGCCGGGCTTTCCGTGCACCACGCGTATCCGCCCGGAGTGGGAACATGGGAGATTTCGACGGCTACCCTTGTTGGTGTGGCAATGGTGGGGTCGCTCTTCGCGTCAGATGCGTGGTATGACATCACTTTCACCGCTGCGGAAGTGAAGCGTCCCGGCCGGAACCTTCCGCTTTCGCTTTTCTTTGGGACGGTCATCGTCACCACGCTCTATGTCCTGGCGAATTTCGCGTATTTGCGCGTGCTGCCCCTGGCGGGCGATCCGAACGGCGCGACAATCATTTCGCGGGGCATTCAGTTCGCCACCGACGGCCGAGTCGCCACGGCTGTGCTGCAAGTAATCTTCGGCCCCGTGGGCGCAGTCGTGATGGCGATCGCCATTCTGATTTCCTGTTTCGGCTGCAATAATGGGTTGATTCTCGCCGGTGCGCGAATTTATTACGCGATGGCGAAAGACGGCCTGCTCTTCAAGTCCATTGGCAGCGTGAATCGGCGTCATGCGCCGGGCGTCGCCCTGATTATTCAATGCGTTTGGGCGTCAATTCTCTGCTTGTCCGGGACGTACAATCAGCTGCTCGACTTCCTGATCTTCGCGGAATTGATTTTCTACATTTTGACGTTGGCGGGACTCTTCGTGCTGCGGCGCACGCGGCCCGACATGGATCGGCCTTATCGCGCCGTCGGTTATCCCGTCCTTCCGGCTCTTTATATCTTGATGGCGTTGTTTCTCGAGGTGCAGTTGCTGCGCTACAAGCCGCAGAATACGTGGCCGGGCCTGATCATTGTGCTTCTAGGCTTGCCCGTCTACGTAATTTGGCGCATGATGTCGCGCAACCGAAACACTGCGGCGCGCTGAGTTAGAAAAATGGCAAGTGGTGATTGGCACTCAAATCAGGGAGGGAATGGATGGCTAGCCGACTGTTAGCAAAGAAACCGCTGGACACCATCATGGCGGAAGCGTCAGCGACAAACGAGCATTCTCTTAGGCGCTCGCTCGGCCCGATAAATCTGGTCACGCTTGGTATTGGCGCGATTATCGGCGCCGGCATTTTCACCCTGACAGGTGTTGCCGCGGCGCAATTCGCTGGACCGGCTATCGTGCTCTCCTTCGTCGTTGCCGGAATTGGCTGTATCTTTGCCGGTCTTTGCTACGCCGAGTTCGCATCGATGATTCCGATCTCCGGCAGCGCGTACACATACGGGTACGCTACGATGGGCGAACTGGTTGCCTGGATTATTGGCTGGGCTCTTGTCCTCGAATACGCGTTTGGCGCGGCTACCGTTGCGGTCGGTTGGAGTGGCTATGTCAACAGTCTTGTCGGTTTCTTCGGGACCAAACTTCCGTTTAATGCCGCCCCGGCAGTTTCAATGCATGTGTTTGGCTACACAATTTCCGCGCACGTGGACATCTTCGCCTTGGCGGCAATCATTGTCATTACGGCGGTCCTCGTCGTCGGCGTGAAAGAATCGGCGAACTTTAACAGTACGGCCGTGATGATCAAGGTTTCCGTGGTGCTGATCTTCATCGGGCTCGCTGTAACATTCGCATTTGCCAACTGGTCGCACATGACCGCCAACTGGCATCCATTCATACCGAAAAATCTGGGCAGCTTTGGCCAATTCGGCTGGTCCGGAATTATGCGTGGCGCAGGTGTGGTATTTTTTGCGTACATTGGATTTGATGCCGTCTCTACCGCCGCGCAGGAGTCCAAAAATCCCCAGAAAGACATGCCGTTTGGCATCCTCGGCTCTTTGATTATCTGCACCGTTCTCTACATCATTGTCGCTGGTTTGTTGACCGGACTGAAAAACTACACCACCTTGAACACGGCCTCTCCCGTAGCCGACGGGGCGGCAGCGATTGGTGTGCGCTGGGGCATCTTGGTGATCGACATTGGCGCCATCGCCGGTCTTGCCTCGGTCATGCTGGTCATGCTGCTTGGGCAATCGCGCGTGCTCTACACGATGTCCCATGACGGTTTGTTGTGGCCGTGGGTAGGCAAGATCCACCCGCGCTTCCGCACGCCCTATCTCACTTCAATCGTCGTTGGCATTTTTGTCGCGTTCCTGGCCGCATTTTTCCCCATCGTGTTTTTAGGTAAACTCGTCAGCCTCGGTACACTCCTCGCTTTCACAATTGTTTGCCTCGGCGTCTGGGTCATGCGTGTGAAGCAGCCGAACGCTCCGCGCCCCTTTCGTGCGCCGTGGGTTCCTTTCGTGCCGATTGCAGGCATGGTAGTTTCAGTCGCGCTAATGTTGTCCCTGGACTTGCCGGCTTGGATTGGTTTTTGCTCGTGGCTGGTTTTCGGCTTGATCATTTACTTCAGTTACAGCCGGCGGCACAGCACCGTCCAGTTGAACTTGGCGGGCCGTGCGACAACCGGGACCTCCCGAGGCGGATCCCGATAGCTCGGTCGTCGCAGGTTGGTTTGGCAAAGAGTTCCCATCTCGATGAGCTTTGTCCCGAGCTCAGCGGGCGCGCCGCCACACGAATACCTGTTCTTTCCCATGCCGATAGTGGTCTAGATTAGAGGGCGCGATTCTGCCGCTTCTCGCACCGCCGTAAATCCGCGAATCGCATCCGAGGTCACGCGTGCCATTATTTCATCGCTGGCGGGCATTCTGGAGGACCACGTCGGCCCTCGACCGCCTGGCCACGGCTGTCTTCATTCTTGTCCTCTTAAGTTGGATGACGCCGATAGGGCGTTACCTCTCGTTTCTAGGTGCGTGGCGAGTAATCCTATTTCTGATCGCCGCAGGATACTTGATAGTCCGGCTCGCGCGGTGGGTGCGCAAACGATTGCTATGGGGTCTGCGCAATCGTTTGATCGTGGCCTACATTTTCATCGCTGTAGTTCCCGTCGTGCTCTTGCTCGCGATGGTTGCTCTCTCGGGTTATTTGCTGTACTTCCAGCTTGGTGCGCACATTTTGCAGGACGATCTGGCCGCGCGCATCACGGACGCCTCCCATATCGCCGAGACGCTCAACCAAACATTTGCAGACGATTTGGCAAAAGGGCGTCGTGTCGACTCCCATGTAGTGCTCGCGCGTCCAGGGATCGCGGCCATGCTGAGTGCCGCCAGCAAGCGTCTTCCGGGACTTGAAGTTCATTTGCCTGAATCGGCGGCGGCTATTGGCTCTAACGTGCGACCCGTGGAAGGATACTCGGGACTCGTGCAGTCCTCCGGGAGCCTGTGGATTGAGGCCGTGGTCGCAAGCCAGGTGCCATCCCACGAAGGCAAACTCTACGTTCGGGTACCCATTACGGCCGCGTTGCTCAGCGCCATTGCGCCCGATCTCGGCCCAATTCAGCTCACGACGTTTCGTCCTGCGGCCACATCCGATCCTGTGGCGGATGTTCTCAACTTGAACGGGCGCCGGCTTGTTCGCGCGGGCCAGGTTGTTAGTGGGCGCCCTCTCCAGCCAAAGCGCGGCTGGTACGATATGGAGGTCTCAGGCGGCTCTACGTTGAATGCTGCATTGCTCAGTCATGACGAGCCGACAACAGACACGATGCCTGTCGCCGCCACGTTCTCACTGCGGCCCTCGGAAATGACTCGCCGCCTCTTCGCCTCTCTGGGATTGCTCGGCGACCCTCTCGTCATTATTCTGATTCTCATCGGCGTATTTTTTCTTGTTCTCGAGGTTGCCGCGCTAGTGACAGGTGTTGTGCTCACACGCACCATCACCGTTGCCGTGGACGACCTCTACGAAGCTACGCGGCATGTGCGCCAGGGGGATTTCCGCCATCGCATCCATGTGCGACAGCGCGATCAGTTGGGCGTTCTGGCCGAATCGTTCAACGCCATGACCAGTTCCATCGCGGAGTTGATCGAAGAGCAGCGCCAGCGCCAGCGTCTGGAAAATGAACTCTCGATCGCGCGCGAAGTGCAAACGCAGCTTTTCCCCCGCGAGTTGCCAAAAATGGCCGGATTGGAGTTGGCCGCCGTTTGCCGTGCAGCGCGCGTTGTTTCGGGTGATTACTATGATTTCATGAACCTCGGTCCTTCCCGCCTGGGAATGGCCATCGCGGACATCAGTGGAAAGGGAATTTCCGCCGCGCTGTTGATGGCAAGTTTGCAAGCGGCCCTTCGTGGCCAGGCAATCATGAATGGCCATCGCACCACCGCCGAAGTGGTTAGCTCGCTGAATCGCCATCTTTTTTTGAACACCTCCGACGATCGCTACGCGACTCTCTTTTATGCCGAATACGATGCCGCCTCGCGCTCGCTTTGTTACACAAACGCGGGACACTGCGCGCCGTTTTTCGTCGTGGGCAACACAGTGAAAAAGCTCGACGACGGAGGAACGGTTGTCGGACTTTTCGATAACGCGCAGTACAAACAGGTGACCATACCGGCCGAATCCGGCGGCCTCTTTGTCGGCTTTAGTGACGGCTTGCTCGAACCTGAGAACGTGTATGGCGAAGAATTCGGCACCTCGCGCCTGGCGAGCGAAGTATTGCGTCTGCGCGATGCTTCGCCGGAGCGCCTCGCCGATGGTCTGCTTTCAGCCGTCGAACAATGGGCCGGCTCGCCGGAGCAGGCGGATGACATGACGGTAATCGTCGCGCGCTTTCGCTAGGCACGGCGTATCGCGCCGCGAATTTCTTTTCTTCGTTGCTTGGCAATGCACGCGGAATTCGGTAATGTTTCTTCGCTCCATTATTTGAGGGAGATTTCGTGGAACTGGGAAAACGCGTTGCTTTGGTGACCGGCGGAAGCAGGGGCATTGGCAAAGGCATCGCTTTGGGTTTGGGACGCGAAGGCGCGCGCGTCGCAATTTCGTATCGTTCGAATAAAGCGGCTGCGCAGAATACGTTGCGGCAACTTCAGGCGGTCGGATGCGAATGTTTTGCCGTCGAGGCCGACGCTGCGGACCCAGAGCGTTCGGAATCGCTCGTACGTTCCGTGCTCGAACGTTTTCAGCGTCTCGATGTGCTGGTCAACAACGTGGGGACCTTCAATTGGGGCACTGTGGCTGACACGACGCTCGACGAGTGGAAACGCGTGCTCGATTCGAATTTGCTGAGCGTCTTTTATACGAGCAAGGCCGTGCTTCCCGCGATGCGCCGGCAGCACTGGGGACGCATCATCAACCTCGGCGCGGTGGGAGCAGAACGCGCGTTCGGCCAAGCCACCATTTCGGCGTACACGGCCGCGAAGGCGGGAGTTGTAGCGTTCTCACGCTCCCTTGCGCTGGAAGAAGCCAAGAATGGCATCACCGTCAACGTCGTCAACCCTCCGAACATTGACGACAAGGAGCTCTCCCTTGATGAAGCTCGCAGGATGCATGATGCGCGTTTTCCCGTGGGACGCCCGCCATCGGCGGATGACATCGCCGCTGCCGTCAAATTCCTCGCGTCCGATTCCGCCGATTACGTCACGGGGCAGGTGCTCAGCGTTTCCGGCGGCTGGATGATGTAGCAAGTCCCCCAGGAGAACCTCGGAGTTTCCGTTTGCGGCGTGTCACGATAAACTAGTCCTTGGACGTTTTTCGTATTGTTCGCTTGAACTCGCATGAAAATTCTCACTACCGCAGAAACGCGTGAGGCCGACCGTCTGACGACGGCGAAATACGGAATTGCCGGCCTATCGTTGATGGAAAATGCGGGCGCCTCGATAGCGCGGTTCCTTGCGGCGCATTTTTCACCGCTCGAACGCCGGCGCATTATTGTGTTGTGTGGCAAAGGGAATAACGGAGGTGACGGTTTTGTTGTGGCGCGCAAGCTTCGGGAACTTCGCGCTCAGCCGGTTGTTTTCCTATTTGCGAATGCCGCTGAGCTGACAGGCGATGCAGCGGAGAATTTTCGGCGTCTGCGGGCTGCTTCGATTGAGGCGACGGTGATCCGTGACGCCGCAGCCTGGGGCAACTCGCGGAATTCACTTGCGGGCGCCTCGGTCATTGTAGACGCCCTTTTGGGTACCGGCTTGCGGGGACCGGTTGACGGCCTTCTGGCTCAGGTGATTCAAGATGTGAATCAGCACGATCAGCGCACCTGTGTCGTTTCGGTTGACATTCCTTCGGGACTCTCGGGTGACAGCGGAGAAGTTGCCGGTCCGGCCATTGCCGCCAATTACACAATCACGTTTACCGCTCCGAAGATAGGGATGATTGCAGCGGCCGCACGCGCCTGGGTCGGCCGGCTTACAGTTGCCGATGTGGGTTCGCCCCGCGAACTCATCGAGGAAATTTCGCAGAGCAGAGTCCGCTGGCTGGAGCCATGGGAACTTCGCGACCTGCCGACGGCCAGAAAAGCGGATTCGAACAAAGGTTTATATGGGCACGCGCTAGTTGTTGCAGGCTCGACCGGGAAGGCCGGAGCCGCGGCCCTAGCGGCTCAAGCCGCTCTGCGCGCGGGGGTAGGGCTTGTGACAGTCGCCACGCCTGAGCCGGTTCTCGCCACGGTTGCCGGTTTCGCACCGGAAATCATGACCGAGCCATTGCACGCCACTGCCGCGGGAACGATTGCACGCGACGTTTTCGATTCAGGCGGCTTCGCGAAGATTCTTGATGGCAAGAGCGTGCTTGCGCTCGGCCCGGGATTAACGACGCAGGAAGAAACGCAGCAATTTGTCCGCGCGATTATTGCCAGTCGGCCGCGAGTCCCAATCATTCTTGATGCGGATGGCCTGAATGCTTTCGCCGGGCGCGCCGGTGAGCTTCGCGATTCACGTCAAATGCTAGCTGTGACTCCGCATCCCGGTGAAATGGCCCGGCTCATTGACAGCACAGTGAACGATATTCAGTCGCGTCGCTTAGAAGTGGCGAGCAAAGCGGCAAGCGATTGGGAGGCATTCGTCATATTAAAGGGTTATCAGACGATTCTTGCGGCGCCGGATGGCACGGCGTGGATTAATTCCACGGGCAATCCCGGAATGTCGACCGGCGGCACCGGTGATGTATTGACCGGAATACTGGCAGGCCTGACGGCACAGTTTGGCGCGCAGAGTTGGGGGCTGACGCTGGCGCGCGGCGTTTATCTGCATGGACTGGCGGGCGACCTGGCTGCTGAGGAGTTTGGCGAACCATCGCTTATCGCCAGCGACGTTGTACGTTCGATTCCCGCCGCATTTGCACAACTCCGCGACGCGATACAGGCGCTGTGAGATGCCGGCCGCAGGAATTCTCTCACGTTCGGCCGCAGAAACGATTGCGCGGGGCAGAGAACTCGCCGGCAGTTTGCAGGCGCCGCTCCTCGTTCTTCTAACAGGCGAGCTGGGCGCAGGTAAAACAACTCTAGCAAAAGGCATCATCAGCGGGCTCGGAGTCGCGGCCGAAGAGGACATTACGAGTCCGACGTTCACACTTGTTCACAGTTTTTCCGGCCGCGTTAAGGTTTTTCATGTAGATCTCTATCGTGTTTCCAATGTGCATGATTTTGACACGCTTGGCTTGGACGATCTTTTCGCTCAGCCTGCCATCGTCCTGATCGAATGGCCCGAGCGCATGCGCTTGCGTACAAACTGGCCGGTGTTGCGCATCGCACTTGAGCATATGGATGATGAGGTGCGAAAAATCACCATAGCCGAAATCGTGGCGGAGAAATTGGCAAGCCTGAACAGCGGCAAAGCTTAGAACATTATTCGGAAAACGCCAGTGCAGTAGCCCTAGCGGAGCCAATGCTGAATCGCGTGCCAGAGATTGGCAAGTAACGGCCAAATAACTGCAAGAGCAAGGAGCACGGCCATTAACCTTTGCCTCGCGGTGATTCCGAATCGCCACGCAGCATCGGGTCCGTGACGCTCACAAAACCCGTGTTCATGGGCCAACTCTTCGCACCGCTCGCCTGACCGTCCCAGGTAGAGACAACGGGTCCCCTGTCCTTCCGCCGGGTTAACGACTTGGTCTCTCATCCTTGCGCCACTCCGGCATTCTGCTACAGTCAAAAGAGTAACGCCAGATTGGTCTCATGCCTGATACCACTACCGCAACGCCGGCCCGCCCGGCGCGCCTGAAACTTGAGCCGTACTCTGCCGAATTGCGTTTGTCAGTCCTGACGCCTGGAATCGATAACATTCACTATGATGTCTATCTAAGCCCCCGGTTCCTCGAAATCGGCCGTCAATATCTTGCCGATTTGGTGCGCCAAGCAGCGTCGCTTCAGCAATTCTTCGGGTTCGAAAAACGGCAGTCGCGCGCAAGTGATTCTTCGCAGTTTCGCAAACTGCTGAGCGAACTCTTGCAGTCGGGAATCACTCGCGCCCAGTTCGAGAAGAACATTGAATTCGATCTGTTGTTGCGGATTGCCGTTCTGAAATTGTTCACGCAAGAATTCGCCAGCGAATTTTCGAGTTTGATCGTTGAATGCAAGGAACACATCCGTTCACGGGGATCCGTCTTCGAACACAGCGAACAGGCGCACGTAAAACGCGCCCAGATCGCCGAGTTGCAGTCGAACCGCAAGGCCATTGTCCGGCGCGCCGGTCAAACGTTGTTTCACATACTGAAGGAATTGGACGAAACCGTGCTGGCAAAATCGCGCCGCGCGCTGTTTGGTGAGGATTTCGCCGCTACGTATGAGTTGCTCACCAACAGGCTGCTTTTCGTCGAAAACGGAAACGATGATTACCTTTTCCTGGAACATTACGTGCTGCTCGGGAATTTCTTGCAGGACCCTGACCGCTTCGAGAACTTCGACACGCTGCTGATCGATTTTCTTCGCGACTTCGTCATCACGGATGCAAATTCGGAGGAGTTGCGACGCGCACAGGAAATCTACGGAAAGCTGGTGGAACAGGCTCTCGGCAAGCGTTCGGCTCTGGCGAAACTGGAAGAAGAACAGGAGGAGGTACTGCGCCGCGCGGGCGGCGGAGAAGGGTTTCTTCCTGGAATATTCAAGCGCCGCGGCGGCGCGGAGGCTGAAACGAACCTGGCTGTTTTGCGGCGCCGGCAGGCGGACCTCGAATTTCAGCTCGCGGAAATCAGTCCGGAGCTCGAAGCGGCAAAGCAAAGAGTGGACTTTTTAACCGAGGAATTCCGCACACGCCTGGGCGATTATTTGAGTGAACCGCAAAATGCGCGCCGTTTGTTCGATCCATCGGCGGCCGCGGGGCACGGCGTGGGCGACGCGGAAGTTCGCGAGCGTTTGCTTGAGGAGTTGCACCGGCGCCTGGAGGAGCGTGATCTCCTGGGCTACGTGCTGGCGAGCTACGAAGTCTGCAATCTCTATAATGATTTTTGCCCGCCCGTGCACTTGCAGCAACTTCGCCGGGCGCTGCTGTCGCGCGATGAAATGAAGCGCGTCGAAAAGGTGCTCAGCCAATTTCCGGCGCGCAATTTCTCCCTGAAGCGCATTGAGGAAGCCTCGAAAGCTCTGCGCCGCTATTCCCATGACGACTCGCGCGCGATGGTGTTGCGTTTCGCGCAGGATCTAATGCGTCTCCGGCGAGACCGCCGGAATTACAATCACGTAGCGGCATGGCTCGACAAAATCAATCTAGTGCGGTCGGACCGCCAGCGCGAACTCTCCCGGGTCAATAACAGCCTTTACGAATTCGTCTTTTCGGATGAGCGGCACGGCACGGACGATCCCGTTGTATCGCATACCGTGATTAAGGCGGACGTTCGGGGTTCAACGGAAATCACCAAGGATTTGCTGGGACGCGGCTTGAATCCCGCATCGCATTTCAGCCTGACGCTTCATGAGCCGGTGAAGCGCCTGCTCGATCGTCACGGTGCGACGAAGGTGTTTCTGGAGGGCGACGCGATCATTCTGGCGATCAACGAAACGGAATCGAATCGCGCCGGACAGCGAGCGGTGGCGAAAGCCTGCGTGTTGGCCCGCGAGATCATCGAAGTCACACAAGCGTACAACGCGAAAGCGGAATCCGGAAATCTACCGCGTCTTGAGCTCGGCATCGGTGTCGCGTTTCAAAATTCCGCGCCGTCGGTCTGGTCGGACGGCGATTCGAAGGTCATGATATCGAAAGCGCTGAATCTGTCAGATCGTTTGTCGAGCTGTTCAAAGATGGCCCGCCGTTTATTCGCGAAAAACCCTTCGCCATTTCGCGTATTTCTGTTGCAGACGTTGATTGTGGAAGGCGCGGAAGAGGAAGAAGGCGACGAATTACTGATGCGCTACAACATGAATGGCATCGAGCTCAACGAAGAGGGTTTCCAGAAACTCAACGGTGAGATTTCGCTTTTCCCTCTGGAGGGGAGCTTCCCCATGCCGTGGGGCAAGGATCGCGCGCAGCTTTTCTACGGCGAGTTGCCGTTCGGGGATTTTCTCGAGCCTATTGTCATTCGCCGGGGAATGACGCGAGAACTGCAGGCTGCCGGCAAAATTGGCGGCCCGACGACACGTCCCTATTTTGAAGTCTGTGTGCATCCCAAGCTTCTCGAACTCGCCCGTAAGAGAGTCGGCACGACGAAGCGATAAGTCGGGTCGATTTCTGATCTGTTATTTCCTCGAGGTCAGGCGAGCAAGTCTGCCCTTTCTCGTTCCGCGAATCGGATGCGCTTGCCGCCATTTCTTTGTGCGCACGGCTTCTGCCGTTATAATCCGAATGGAGGCGAAAATGGTCCGGTGACTGTCCCGGCCTTCAAAGCCGGCGATTCGGCTCCTAGCGAGCCGAATGGTGGGTTCGACTCCCACACGCTTCCGCCAACCTAATCAGTACAAGTAGTTGGATCTACTTTCTTCTGCACCAGTTCCCGACGGTTCAGACTTTGGCATGATCATTGCGAAAGCTGCGATACCTGCACTTGGAAGTGGTCAAGCAAGTCGCCCGTGGCGTGTTCAACGGCTGTCACGGCCAGCCTGTATCCAACTTCTGCCTGCACCAAACTCAACTCAGCCTGCGCCAACTCGGTCTGGGCTTCGAGCGTGAAAAAGATCGGCTGCGCGCCCAACGCGTATTTGCGCTGTTCGGCCTGCAGATTTTTCTGAGCCAAGTCCAGGGCCACTTTCGACGCCTCCATATCGAGTTTCGATTCCTCAAGTTGATGGACTGAATTTGTAACTTCAAGCGTGATGCTCTGGCGAGTGCGGCGGTCAGAATAGAGATCATGGCGCTTAGTCACCAGCGCATCCCCCAAATTGGCTTCGCCACTGTGGTTCCGGAGCGGCAGTGTTAAAGAAACTCCTAATGCGTAGCCGGGGAATCCAAAGCCGAACACCTGGCCGAGAGCGTCGAACCAGCCGCCCCTCGAGATTACTTGAGCAGGGACGCTGTTGATGTCTATCTCATTTCCGCCGAGACCGTTGCTTTCGTAAATACCCGTGAGCCGCAGATCCGGCTCTAAAGCGTTATGGGCAATTTTAATGTTGAGGTCGTCACTTGCGAGTTGCTGGCGTTGGGCGTCCAGTTCGGGCCTATTGGCGAGAGCCTTCTCGAGAGCCGTTGTGATGTCTATGTTCATAAGGCTTCCCTGGGGCTCGGGTGGTTCTGTCAAGTCGAGATCGAGGGCGCGAATGTTCGGGTCGATATCGGCTCCAACGATTTGGCGGAAGGCATCCTCGGTTTGTTTCAGGAAATATTCGCTTTGAATTTCAGCGACGCGCCGTTGGGCGACCTGAGATTCGGAGCGATAAATGTCAAGCGGCGGAAGCGCGCCAAGTTGTAACGAGTGCTTATCATGGTCGTAGGTTTGTTGCGCCTCATCGAGCGATTTGCGCTGCACCGCCAGGGTTTCTCTTGCCTGGACAACGCTCCAATATTGCGCGACGACCTGGAGAATGACGTCGTTTACCTCTTGCTTGAACGTGGCGCGCGATTGCGCGAGCCTGCGTTGCGCAACGATGATTGGGCCGCGATTTAGAAGGAATCCTCGTCCGCGAAGCAGCGGCTGTGAAAAGTTGAAAGTAAAATTTCCCGATACCGAGGGATTGAAAAAATTGAACGAGGCGTTTGAGGAGAGCTTGGTGGCATTAATCGAAGCCTGATAGTTCGTTCCGGTCAGCAAAGTCTGGGAAACGCCGAGTTGGGCAGTCTGGCTCAAGCTGCTGAGCGTAGGCGCGCCGGAGAGTTGCGAAAAGGTTGGGGATTTCGAGCGAAACGCGTTGAAACTTGACGTGAGCGAGGGATCAAATGGTCCACGCGCGAAATCGATGCCGTTCTTTGCCGTGCCGATTTGCTCCTGATCGAGAACAATATCGGTGTTGTTGGCGAGAGCCAGCCGGATGGCGTCATCGAGGGAAAGTTGCAGCTTTCCAGCGGCAATGTACTGTTGAAAACTTTGCGATACCTGCGCGTTGGAGATGCGCTGCTCTTTAGCGAATTGTTGAAGGGTTCTGCGATACGAAGGACCCTGTGCCTGGCACGCTGGGACCGCGAAAATAAATGCTGCCAGACACGAAACCAGCCACATATTCGATGGCTTCAATTTGTTCCTCCCGAGTGGATTGACGCTACCCTTAATATTCGAAAACCAGCACGCAGAGCACGGCTGGCAAAAATGAAAAGCGCACGTTTATTCGTAGCGGATTGCTTCCACCGGGTCGAGGCGCGCCGCCTTCACAGCGGGATAGATTCCGAAGATCATTCCCACCGATATGGACACTAAAAATGCCAGCAGGATCGAGCCGGCCGTCACAATGGTTGACCACCCGGCCAGCCATGCGATCAATCGGGACATCCCAAAGCCGAAAACAATGCCCAGTACCCCTCCGGCGAAGGAAATTAGGATCGCTTCCACCACGAATTGGCGGACGATGTCCGACTGCCGGGCGCCGACAGCGCGACGCACGCCGATTTCGCGTGTTCGCTCCAAAATACTCGCGAGCATGATGTTCATGATTCCGATGCCTCCCACAAGCAGCGAAATCGAGGCGATGGCCACCATTACTGTGTTAAAGAGGCGCTCGGTCCGTTGCTGTTCGGCGAGAAGTTCGGCCGGAACAATCACAGTGAAGTCACCCGCGTTGTGATGCGTGGAGTTCAGAACGCCTCGGACAACTTCCGCGACACTTGCGCTATTCGCGGCGGGGGTGAGATGCAGGTACATGCCGTCGATTTCATCCTTCATCTCGCTCATCGAATCCTGCAAGCGCAGCACGACTGCGTTTACCGGGGCATAAATCAAATTGTTCAAGTCTTGATTGGGTACGCCAGCCACTTCGGTTTGTGTTGCCAGCTCGGGCGCCACGGCGCCGATCACGTGGAACCACTGATCGTTCACTTTGATGTACTGGCCGACGGCTTCCGAGGAGCCGAACAGATTAAATTTTGCCGCTGAGCCAAGAACGCACACGGGGGCGCCGGTGGCGTCTTCCTCCGCTCCGAAGAATCTGCCTTCTGTCACACGGAGTCCTGCTATGCGAAGGTAATTTTCATTTACGCCATAGACCTGCGGATCATCTTGCACGGCTTTGGGGATCAGTTTCGTGGGTGCGAAGCGCTTGCGGGGCGTAGCCTTGGCGACACCGGCAACATTCAAAATCATGCGGTAATCATCGAATGTGAGGCCGGGCGAAGTCCGGCGCACCTTCTGAAGGGCTTGATAGTTCGCCGCCTCCTTGGCCTCCACGATCAAATTCCGGACTCCAAGCTGTTCAATGAAAGCCATCACTTTTTGCTGTGCGCCGGCACCGATGGAGAGCATCGAAACCACGGCGGCCACGCCAAATATCATTCCCAGCATCGTCAGCAGGGAACGGAGTTTGTGGATCATCAGGTTTTCGAAGCCCAGGCGCAGGTCAGGCAGCCAGTGGAGCAGTGAGCGTGGGTAGCCGAGCCTTGCCGGCTCGATTTGATGCGTCGCCATTTCTAGTGAGCTCCAGGGCCCAGCGCCGGTGCTGTTCCGCCCGCTTTCGTTGCTTCAGCGGCTTTCTGAACAGGATTGACAAGTGCAACCTGCTGACCCGCTTTCAATCCGTCGATGACGACGACACCTTCCGTTACATAACGAATTTTGACGTCGCGAGGCTCGAAGCCGCCTCCCGTCTTTACGTAGACCGTTGCCTTGTTGTCTTTTTGAAATACAGCTTGCCGTGGGACATATAGGGCATCCTTGAGGGGATCGCCAGAAATGATGAGTCGAGTTGTAAAACCAGGGCGCAGTTGAGCATTCGCATGGATCAGTTGTGCCGTGACGCTGAATTTGCGCGTCGAGTCGTCGTCGAAGAAAAACGAACCGCCGGAGGCCCCGGCGAGCGTCTTGACCTTGGCTTGCACGATCAGTCCGGGCAGGGCATCCACTTCCACCTCGACTGGCTGGCCGATCTTGATATTGGCACGGTCGTTTTCTCCCACCCTGGCGGCAATTTCCATCTGGTCGATGTCAATTACGTCGGCGACTATCCGACCGGGTCCTACTTGATCGCCTACTTGATATTCCGGCAGAGACATGCCGCTGAAAAATATTCCGCCGGCGGCGTCGGTGTTTTCACGCACGACAACCAGGCCATCGATCGGCGACCTGACTTGCATGTTGACAATATTCTCTTGTGCCTGCCGCATGGCGAGGCTCGCTTTATTGCGTTTTTCGTCATCGACGGCGATGTTCGCTTTGTTAGACGCCGCGTGTGACTGAATGTCTTGCTGGAGTTGCGCAAGGGCTCTCTTTGCTTCATCCAGGGTCAACTGATTTTTCTGCGCATCGATGGCGCTGACAATCTCGTGCTTGCTGACATCGAGTTCTGCCTGACGTACTGCGAATTGCGCTTTGAGCAATGCTGTCTGATCTTGCGCGGTTTGCACCAGGGCGTCGTCCTTCGCTTTCACGATTTGCTGTTGGGCCTGAGCGAAATCCGACCGGCTCTGTTCTAGGCTGTATTCTTGCTGACTGGGGTCGAACGCGATAACCACGTCTCCCTTCTTGACCGATGTGCCCGTTTTTTCCAATTGAATGATTTGTAAAGCGCCGCCGGCAACGGACGGAGCAATTAGCGTGGCCGTTTGTGTGGCGCGGAGCTCGCCGGTCGTATACACCTTGGGCTTGAGATCGCCCTGCTTCACCAGCGCAACGGGTATGTCTTGCGGCGACGGCTGAGTAGCGCCGTGGGCCGCACACGAAGCAAGACTCACGGTCGCAAGCGCGAGAACAATAAGTGTGCCGAATGGCATATTCTTCGCGGTCATTTATGTATATCGCTAGTCGGATGTGGGCGGTTCCTGCAGTGCCACGCGCTCGCCAGGCTGCAATCCTTTCGCGATCAAAAGCTGATCGCCACTGCGTCGCACCACCTCGACGGGACGCTGTTGAAATTGCCTACCATGGACCACATAAACCACGCTTTTGCCTGCTTTGCGAAACAACGCAGCAGCCGGAATTGTGATTGCATTAGGAAGCTGGGCCACAATGACACGCACATTTGCGCTCATGCCCGGGCGAAGCCTGGGGTCGGATCCCCCAAGCACGATATCCATCGTAAAATTCCTGGGAAAAGGCCAGCCCGAAGAAAAATCCATGCTGGCAATCGTACTGATTTGGGCGATTCGTCCGGTAAAGTCACGGTCGGGGATAGCTTCGAGTCGAACATTGGCTGTCTGGCCCAGTTGAATGCGGCCTCGCTCGGTCTCGTCAAGACGCCCGGTAATTTCGAGCGTCGATAGGTCAGGCAATTCCGCAATTGCGGCACCCGGCCACGCGCGATCGCCTTGTTTAAAGGGAGTGGCATTTCCCATCGGCCCCGCCGACCGCCAATTGTCCTGCAAAGTAACTATGCCGTCGATAGGCGCTCGCAACGTAAGTGCGTCGACCCCGCGTTCCGTTTGGCGAAAATCGTAGAGGGCCTGGTCACGCTTTTGTTGTTTGCTCTCAATGGTCGCCGCGTCCCCATCGCGATCCGCCTTTAGCTTCTCATCCATTTCTTTCAACTTCTGCTGCGCGTCGGCGAGCTTCAGGTCCGCTTCCTCGCCGTCTATTTTCGAGAGAATCTCGTGCTTGCTGGCATCAAGCTTTGCGGACTGCACGTCGAACCGGGCTTTCATGAAATCGGTGAGATCTTGTTCTTCCTTCAAGCGGGCCGCAGCGCGTGATTGCTGAATTTCAGCCGCGGAAGACTTCAATGTGGATTGATCTTGCGCAAGGGTTTGTTTCAGCGTTGTGGCGTCAAACTGCACAACAACGTCGCCCTTCTTCACCTGTGCGCCATTCGGCGCCAGCTTAATGATTTGCAGATCGCCCGCCTGGAATGGAGCCGAAACAGTAACGGATTTTCTCGCCTTCGCTTCACCGCGAATCTGCACGTAGTCCGTGAAGTCAGTACGTTGAACGACGGCGGTGGGAATGAGCGGCGCCGGCTGTGCTAACCGGAAAGCGCCGAAGCCGCCGAATCCCAGGACAATAAAGGAACAGAGCAGCACCGCTCCTTTTCTTCGACGCCATAAATTCGCGATCTTACTCATTGGACCCGGAAGGGCCGGCGCTCTCTTGCGCATTTTTCCGAATCACATCGCCGTTGCGCAATCCTGATTCAATCACCATCTCCAGATCGTCAAATGGACCGATGGTGACGCGATGCTTTTCAAAACCCGTCGCTGTTCTGAGCAGCACGTAGCTTTGCCCTTTTTCGTTCACGACGCTTTGGGCCGGCACAACCAGAACGTTTTGCAATCTTTCGATTTCCACATCGGCAGACGCTGAAAGATCGGGCATAAGCTTGGGGTTACTTCCTCGAATCGAAAGAATAGCCACAAAGGTGCGGACTTTGTTTGTAAATTGCCCTGAGTGGCCCAGAGGCGCCAATTCCTCAAGGGTTCCCGGAAACGAGAGGCCTGGGTAGGCATCCAGATGAACGGTCGCCGCCTGTCCGATTCGCAACCCGGGCATGTCCTGTTGGTTGACTTCAACGCGAACATCCATCTCGGCAGGATCGATCACCTTCATAAACGGGACGCCGGGGCGCACTTCATCACCCTCTTGAACTTCGCCCATTCGGCCGCCCAGCCAAATTGTGTTTAAAACCACAATGCCATCCATGGGCGACCGGATCGTCATCTTCTCCGCGTTTCCCTGAGCATAGAGCATAGTGGCACGCGCCCGGTCTCGCTGGATCTCCAGAACGCGAATATCGGCAGCCGCCGCGGCCCGTTTCAATTGGAAAGTCTGCCGGAGTTGCTTGAGTGTCTGATCAGCCTCTTCAAGAGCTTCTTGATTTTTTTCGGCGTCAATGCGCGACACAATGTCTTTCTTGGTCACCTCAAGCTGGGCCTTCGCCAGATCATCTTCGGCTTGCTTCAATTCTGTCTCATCCTTAGCTCGAGCGGCATCTTCCGCTGCCTGCTTTTCCTCGACTTGATCCACAAAGTCCTGGTAAGCAGCCTTCTTATCGAGAGAGTCCTTGATCTGCGCCTGGCGGTCGAATTCGACGAGCATATCGCCCTTCTTGATGTGTACGCCCGCGAGAGCGAGCCTCGTCACGACCATCGAGTTAAGCTGAGCGCCTTCCAGCCTCGGTGCCAGCACCGGACGCGACCTGACGGCTTCCGTGGTACCGGTTAAGCGAACCAAATGGACGAAATCCATTTTCCTCACGGTAGCGGTACCGGGTTCTTCACGGTTTGACGCGCTCGTGCGCCGAACGTTTGCCGAAAAATATGCTCCCAGCACCAATGCGGAGGCCACGATAGTCAACGCAACTATGCGAGCAACTCTGTGCGGCGCCGGCGAATTCGCAGAGCTGGCAACGGACGAACTTACGTTGGGAAGTTTTGTTCCTGCTCGCCGGAAAGCGAGCTGTTTCGAGATCGGTTTGTGAGCCGAGTCTTTCATGCCGGCATGCCCATGGCGGCATTCCTAATTTTATCGATGATGGAGTATATCCCTCGGAATATCAGTTATCAATTGAACATCGGCCTCAGTGTTGAATCAGGATATAAACTCTGGTTTCCGAGATGCATTTCGAGGCTATGAGGATGGCTCGCTGGTTTTTTGGGGCTTCGTATGCCACTCAGTTCTGTTCAGGCCTTCGGAGGTGCTTTTCGAGTGCGATATGCCGTCTTTAATGCACGCTTATCGGAAATATCTATCCTCAATAAATTAATCGAACAACGTTGCGTGCCTCAAACGCTACATCAGTGGCCGCTGATAGAATCGCGGACGATGCCGTATTCGCCTCCCCAGAGGTCGGTCATCTGGCTGCGGACTTCCCACAACTCGGGAAAGAAGCGCACGCGCATGCCTTCGTTCAGCAGATCGACCGCGCGGCCCTTCAACGATTTTGCGCCTAGGCCAATCGTGCGCATGATCAATTGCATGTGCACGGCGCGAAATCTTTGAAATAGTTCGTCGAATTCCGCGAATGCCTCGGCTACCACGTAGGCGTCCGAGTGGCTGTATTCGGAGTTGTAGATTTTCTCGATCGTCAATCCATGTTTGTCGAGATAGCATTCCTTGAACGATTGCCATAGTGGCGTGTGCATCCGCAGAAGCGTTCGAAAGCCCGGCGATTCCTGTCCGCTGCCGTTTCCCAAACGCAACCGAATTTGCTGATACTCCTTGGGGGACATAGTTTCCAGAAGCGCGAGTTGCTCGATCATTAGCCGCAAGGCGGTATGAACCCGCCGGAAAAGTGTGATGATTCGATTGGTATCTTCCTTCTGGATGTAGTCATCAATGTCCAGCAGCGTGTACCCGATGAGCTTCATCCACATTTCTTCAACTTGGTGGACGATCTGGAACTGCAGCTCATCTGCATTGCAGAAATCCTTAAAATCCTTTTGGCACGAAAGCAGCGCCTTCGTATTCAGGTAAATTTCGTAGTCGAGCGTCCCTTCGCCGTTCATGATTGAGTAAAAGAAATTCCGGTCCATCGATGTGACCTCCTGAAATGCGAAGGTGTTTAAGAGTTTGACCCGCGGGCCATCTTATCGCGGGGAAGGGAACACAACTACAGTTTGCTCTAAATTCAGCAACGCCTCAAAGACAAAACGGAGGTCGCTCGGGTACCAGGGGTGAATCTTTCATGCTCCGAATCGACAATCAACGCGAGCGTGGTTCCGCGGCGTCCCGATTGCCGAGCACGACGCGAAGTCTATGCTCGGCGCCATCGTCGGCGAGCGGAATGTTTGATGCCGGCCGCAACGCCTTGCCGTCGAGTTCAACAACAACGACGCCGCGGGAAACACCGCTCGGATTTTCGACAGTGATGCGGTAGGTCGCCGAGTGATAGCGAAAAAGAATCGAGTAACTGGGCCACTCGCGCGGAATGCAGGGATCGATTGAGAGTGCGGCGCCACGCAGCCGGAATCCAAGGATCCACTCGAGGCCTGCTCGATGCAGCCACCCAGCCGAGCCTGTGTACCAAGTCCATCCGCCGCGCCCAACATGCGGCGGCTCAGAGTAGACGTCTCCTACAGCAACGTAGGGTTCGACTTTGTAACGCTGCACGGTTGCGCGCGAATTGCTCCGGTTAATCGGATTGAGCATGCGGAAAAGCTCAGCGGCTCTATCCCCATCGCCCAGCGCGGCGAATGCGATTACCGCCCACGTGGCGGCATGCGTATATTGGCCGCCGTTTTCGCGGATGCCGGGCGGATAGCCTCGAATGTAGCCGGGATCAGGCCCGGTGTTATCGAACGGTGGAGTCAGTAGGAGGACTAGTCCGTCCCGGCCGCGCACCAACTGTTGATTTACGGCCGCCATAGCACGCGCCGCGCGGCTTGGTTCCGCGGCGCCGCTGATGACGCCCCAGGACTGCGCGATGGAATCGATGCGGCATTCCACGCTTCCCGCGGAGCCAAGCGGAGCGCCATTGTCGAAATAGGCGCGTCGGTACCACTCGCCGTCCCAACCGTCGCGTTCGAGTGCCGCCTTAAGAACGCTGACATGGACTCGCCAGGCTTCGGCGCGTTTGTATTCGCCGCGGGAATCTGCAATTTTCGCAAACTCCCAGAGAATCGTGTGCAAGAACCAGCCCAGCCAGATACTTTCGCCTTTACCCAGTTCGCCGACGCGATTCATGCCGTCGTTCCAGTCGCCAGTGCCCATCAGAGGCAGTCCGTGGCTGCCAACGGAAAGGCTTCGGTCGAGCGCCCGCGCGCAGTGTTCGAACAGCGTCGCGCGAGTTTGTGAAACGCGCGGCTGAAAATAGGCTTCCGTCTGCCCTTCGGCGAGGGTTTCGCCTTCGAGGAATGGCGCCATTTCGTCGAGCACTTTCACATCGCCGGACGCTTCGATGAATTGCACTACAGCATAGGGCAGCCAGAGAAGATCATCGGAGATACGCGTGCGTACGCCACGTCCGGAGGGCGGATGCCACCAGTGCTGGACGTCGCCTTCAATGAATTGACGCCCGGCGGCGCGCAGCAACTGCTCGCGAGCAACATCTCGTCTTGCGACTGTGAGGGCCATTATGTCCTGAAGCTGGTCGCGAAATCCGTAGGCGCCGCTCAATTGGTAAAATGCCGCGCGCGCCCAAACGCGGCACCCCAGCGTCTGATAGAGCAGCCATCGATTCATGAGAGTGTTCATGGCCGGTTCGGGTGTGGCGACTTGGACGGCGCCGAGGACGTCGTCCCAGCGATTCTTGACCTCAGTCAGCGCAGCATCGAGGTCCGCAGCCCGATAGCGTGCCAAAATCTCACGGGCCCGCTCCGCGTTTTCCGCCTCGCCCAGAAAGAACACAATCTCGGCGCTGGCTCCCGGTTGCAACTGAAACGACGTTTGAAGCGCGGCACACGGATCGAGCCCCGCTCCTGCCTTTCCGGAAAGAGCGCCGCCTCGCTCCAGCGCCAAAGGACGTTCGAGCGTCCCATTGCGCCCGATAAATTCAGCGCGATCTCCGGTGCAGGAATTTTGTGCGCCTCTTAAGTCGGCAAAAGCAGTTCGCCCTCCAAATTCTCCGCCCCAGACACTTTGCGCGAAGATCGCGCCAGTCTGAGAATCGATTTGCGTTGAGATGTAAGGGGCCGACGTGCTTCGCGAACTTCCCAGCACCCACTCCGCATACGCGGTCACGGAAAGGCGGCGTGCTCGGCCCGAATCGTTCCTCAAGGTGAGACGCGAAATTTTGATGGAGTCTTCCTGCGGAACAAATTGCAAGAGTTCGAGTAGGATTCCGTGCGAGCCGTGTTGGAAGCGGCTGTAACCCTGGCCGTGACATGCGATGTACATCGCGGTTTCATCGCGGATCGGAAGAGCCGTCGGCGTCCAGACTTCCCCCGTGCTTTCGTCGCGGACGTAGATGGCTTCGCCAGGCGGATCTGTCACTGGATCGTTCGACCACGGAGTGAGCTGATTCTCGTGGCTGTTCAGCGACCAGGTGTGTCCGGAACCGGATTCAGACGCGAGGAAACCAAATGATGGATTAGCGATCACGTTGATCCATGGGGCGGGAGTTCGCAACCCTTCACTGAGCACGGTGATATATTCGCGGCCCTGCTCTGCGAATCCGCCAAGGCCGTTGAAAAATTCCAGAGCCGGCAATGGGAGCTCGAGATCCTGGCGCTTCGCCGGCCGGCGCGGCCGCGCAAGAGCGACAGTCAGTAACTCTGCGCGCTGCGATCGAAGGACTTGTTCCGATAGTGTGCCCCGCCGGCTTAGTAAGACAGCTCGAGCGATGGTTTGAAGCAGAGTTCGTTCGCGTGGAGTGATCAGGTCCGCGCGCAATAGAAAAATACTGCCGCGCGCCTTATCTGTATCCGGCCAAAGCCGCAGGCGGCTTCCGCGCACCAGTTCGTCCAGCGCGGCCTGCAGATCCTGGGCATAGGACGGAGGTTTCTCATTGATGATGACGATATCCGCGAACAACTGTTTCATGCGCCAGTATTCATGAGCGCGCAGTAATTGGCGCACGATTCCGACATCTTCCGGATCGTCGATGCGCACCAGAACGATGGGTAGATCGCCGGATATGCTGTGCGCCCAAAGTGCGGAACGTTCAAGGCCGCTCTGGCTGAGCACATCGGAAGAAGGTCTGAGAGCCGGGTCCGAGTACAGCACGGAATTGGCAAGCCGCTGGAACAAATGCGCTTCTTCGATATCGATGCCCAGATGATGAAGTTGCACTTGCGCCTGCGTCCACGCAAGCGACAACGTACGCTCGAATGTTTTGGCCGCGCGATACTTGTCGGCAAGATCAAGGGCAAGCTCCCGGGAAGGGGCCACAATGGTTGAAAAAACAATACTCACCGCGCTTCCGGGAGGAATTCGGACAGTTCGGCGCAAACTCATGATGGGGTCAAGGACGGAGCCAACGGTATTTGACAGCGGACGGCCATCGATAACCGATATGGGCTTACGGATGTCCTGCCCGCGTCCGATGAACCGTGCCCGATCCGTCTCGAATTGAGGCTCACCAATTGCTTCGCCTTCTACAACTGCCACATGCGCCACCCATACCACGGTTTCCTTGTCGGATTGAGGCCGTCGCGTCGCAACCAGGCCGCTTACTTCCGGCAGGTATTCGGTTTGTACAAACAAATTGGAAAAAGCGGGATGCGCCATATCTGCGCCCTGCGGCGCCAGACAAATCTCCGCATAGGAGGTAACTTCAATCTCGCGTACGCGAGTCCCCAGATTTGTGATGGAGACGCGCCGCACCTCGGCATCGTCTTCGGGCGACACGACAACTTCGAGAGCTGTGGTCAAAGCGCCGTCACGCCGGATAAATTCCGCACGGTCTTCGAAGAATGAAGCTTCATACGAATCGGGCTCGACGCCGCTCGGCTGGAAACCGGCAGACCATACTTGTCCCGTCTGCGAGTCGCGAAGGAATACATAGTTGCCCCAACAGTCGCATGTGACGTCTTCCCGCCACCTCGTTATGGCAATATCCCTCCAACGGCTGTAACCAGATCCCGCAGCGGTCAGCATTACAGCGTATCTTCCGTTGGAAAGGAGATGCGTTCGCGGTGTAGGTGTTTGCGCCGTGCTGAAGCGCCTTACCACGGGCGGAATCAGTTCGCGGATTTGGGCCGTTGCCGACACGTCCTGCGCGCGCGGTCGTGTAACCATCACGTCACGTGGGGTGCGCTCCTGTAACAGTAATTCCGTGGCTTGGACCATTGGCGCAGCGTGGAACCGGTTGCGCATTGCGCCATCGTTCAGGACGTTCGCCAGCGCCACTAACGTCATTCCCTGGTGATGCGCGAAATACGTCCGCACCAGGGCCACATCCTTTCCTTCGGGGAGACGAGTGGTTGTGTAATCGAGCGCCTCGTAAAAGCCATATGTACCAGCCGCGCCCGATTCTTCCAGCCGCGCAAAATTCTCGAGAGCCGCGATGGGGTTGATCATGGCGGCGAGGGCGGTGGCATAAGGAGCGATCACCAAATCATCGCTGAGGCCGCGTTTGAGGCCCAACCCCGGTACTCCGAAACTCGCGTATTGATACGTCAAGTCGACGTCACGTGCGTTGTAGGCGGACTCTGACACGCCCCACGGCACTCCTCGTTCCCCTCCGTATTCTGCCTGACGCCGCACGACAAGCTCGTGCGTTTGACTCAGCAGACTTCCCTCGGGAGAACGCAGTACGAGCGCCGGCATCAAATATTCGAACATAGAACCTGACCACGAAGTGAGCGCCGAACCACCCTTCACTGGCGTGAGCGCTCGTCCCAGCCGAAACCAGTGGGACGCCGGAGCTTCGCCCTTCGCAATCGCGACGAAACTTGCCAATCTCGCTTCGGATGCAAGCAAATCGTAATAGTTTGAGTCAGGCGCGCCATCCGTCACGCGATATCCGATCGAGAATAGCTTCCGCTTATCATCGAACAAGAAGCCGAACTCCATTACTTCGACCATTTTTTCGGCTGTTTGTATGATCGTCAGGAGCCTGCGGGTCAACGCAACGGCGCCCGTGAAGGATTGCTGTAGAAACCCGATAAGCGCGTCAATACAAATGAGTGCATCCCGGTTGGGGGAGCCGCTGGTAGCGTTCCCGTTATCGGCAAAACGTGTCCGCAGCTCAGAAAGTTCCCGAAGGGCCGCATCGAACCGATCTGGTGCGCCCGCGACCGTCGGAATCGAGTAAAGAAGCTCAATGGCCTTTGATTCGTGGGAGTACTCTCGAAAACAAGCCGCCAGGCTGGCGACATCCTTCGGCCCAACTCGAGCAAGGGGAATCAAAATTGCCGCATCTCGAGCGTGGCTTTCAATGCATGCCCGCAAGGCATTGGCCCAAACCGGCAACTCAGAGTCAGCGGTGTCTCCGCGTTCCTGCGTCAGGGTCTGCGCAATATCGGCGGCATTTTGCGTCAGCGCCTTCCACTCGATCAATCGCTCCGCCCAGTCCAAGGCGGCCGCGGGCGCCAATTCCAGCGAGCTTCGTATGGCATCGACAGCGGTGCTGAGCTGTTTCCGAGTGACAACCTCGGTGCGTCTGGTGCGCGGTATCCCGATAAGCGCATCGCTCAAAAGCCGGGCCGTGTCTCGCATTCCTCCAAGCACGTTGCTTTCGAAAGCTGATTTTTCCATCCGCTCGCGACAGCCGTTAGCCAACGCCAATAAATGCCCTGCAAGGTTTCCGCTATCGACAGTGGAAACGTACTTCGGTGTCAGAGGATGAAGGTCAAGGGTGTCGTACCAGTTGTAGAAATGTCCGCGAAACAATTCCATTTCGCGCATCGTTGCCAGCGTGCTTTCGAGCCGCTCAACCATTTCCACAATGCCCAGCCAACCAAGGTCATGCGCAGAAACGATCGAGAGAAGATACAAGCCTATGTTGGTCGGCGATGTGCGATGCGCTAGAACTGCTTTGGGGATTTCCTGAAAATTGTCAGGCGGTAAAGAATGATTCTCGGAATTCACAAACGTCTCGAAGAAACGCCATGTCCGCCGCGAAATCAGGCGCAGTCCCTCCCTGCCTTGCAGAGTCAAGGTCTGAGCCTCTCTCTCTGTGGGCAAGCTGATCCACCACGCCAGCGCCGGCGACGCTGCCCAAATAGCCAAAAACGGAGCCGCAAATATCCAAATCCGATGTTGGCCAAAAGCCAAGCCGGCAATTGTCCCCGCTACGATAACCAATGCGCCCGCCATTCGCTTAAACGCAGTGGAAAGCCTGTAGTCCACCTGCGCTTTGGCCTGGGCCGCCGTTACCCACTCCAGCAAATTTCGCCGCGTAATCGTCAGCCGCACCAGAGTGCGCACGATGGCCACGGACATTAGCCAGGTTTGGTACGCCAGAAATGTCAGCGTCAACGCGATATGAGACGCGGCAAGTACAAAATCACTGAATAAGCCGCGGAAATGGCTTCGCAACGAAATGCCCTTGCGACGCGGGATGAACGAGAAAAGGCATGGCAGCACAGCGGGGATAGTCAACGCTACAATGATAGACAGTGTCCACAGCAGCGGAGAAGCTGGGCGCAGCAACCAGCCTGCCAGCAACGTTAGAAACATGGCCGGAGCCGACAGCGTGCGGCGTAGATTGTCGAAAATCTTCCACCGGCCTATCGCCGGTATCTTGACCCGCCCTCCCGTTCCGTTTGGCGCGCGATGCAGCCCGAGAAGCCACGGTAAGAGTTGCCAATCCCCGCGCGTCCAACGATCCTGCCTCGCTGCGATAGTCGCGTAGCGCGAAGGGAACTCTTCGAACAATTCAATATCCGTCGCGAGACCGACTCGCGCAAAAATCCCTTCGAAAAGATCGTGACTCAAGAGGGAATTTTCGGGCACCTTGCCGGCCAGCGCAGCTTCGAACGCATCAATGTCGTAGATTCCCTTGCCTGTGTACGAGCCTTCGCGGAATAAGTCCTGATATACATCGGAGACCGCGGCCGAGTAGGGATCAATGCCGCTTGGACCTGAATATATTCTTTGCGCGATCGACGCCTCGCGGCCCACAGGGAGCGACGGCGTAATGCGGGGTTGCACGATCGCATAACCGTCTATTACACGGCCGTCACTGGCGCTGAATCGAGGTCTGTTGAGAGGATGCGCCATGGTTCCTACCAGGCGAGCTACGGTTCCGCGCGGCAAGCGAGTGTCTGCATCGAGCGTGATGACATAGCGAACGCCACTGAGGTTCGCCGCAGCCTGGCTGCATGCGGGAATAAATGTGGTTTTTGTCGAGCCGCGCAGGAACTGATTCAGCTCATGCAACTTGCCGCGTTTCCGCTCCCAACCCATCCATTTCCGTTCGCGTTCGTTCCACTCGCGCCTGCGATGGAAAATGAAAAACCGATCGCCTCCATCTGCTGTGGGGCCATGACGTTGGTTTAGCTTGGAGATGCCGGCAACGGCGATCGCGAGTAAATCATCATCGCCCGGCAAGGTCTCGGATGCTGCATCCGCCCAATCTGAAATAAGCGCGAAACGCAAGTCGCCTTCCGGATTTGCCAGATAATGCACCTCCAGGCGTTCGATGTGCTCGCTTACATCCGCCGGCGTAGTCAGGAGCGTCGGTACCGCGATGATCGTTCGCAACTCGGGCGGTACGCCACGCAATTCCATTCGCGGCAACCTCCGTGGGCCCAGCGAGTCCATTACCGCGCGGTTGATCAATGCGATGGCCAGGTCCGAGGCAGGGACGGCCGCGAAAACTCCGAGGAGGATCAGGCTCTTGATGCCCGTGCCATGGGCAAAGCTCAGCAGGAGAGGCAAGGCCAGCAGAACGCCCGTGAGGAGTGCAATCGTTCCCAAGTAGCCGGGAACCGCAGCACGGATATACAAACGCAGGAGCCAGCGTCTGAGCGAAACGTGGAAACCGAGCTCGCGTTCAAACGCGGGACGTCCCCGCGAAATCAGATAATAACCAGGCTCGCTACGGCGGTCGCGGTTGGCATCGCCGCCATTGTGGGTAGCCTCTGAAACTCTGGAGACTGCCTGCTGGACATGCCTGACCACACGTTTAGCAACTTCGGTTTCCGAATGCTGGGACCCCCGCGACAGATCTTCAATGGCGTGACGGTAGTTATCCCGCGTCGAAAAATCCATATCTGCGAAATGTGTGTCACGGCGCAGAATTTCGTCAACCAAACTGACCGCTTCAAAGAATTCTGGCCAATCGAACGCGGAGATCGAACGCATGCTGGTGACGATGTTGCGGACGGAAATATTAATGGCGCCTTGTTCCTGATGCTCCGCATGAACAACTTCGTCCGCGTTCGTTCCGGCATCCGCCAGGCGTTTGTCCAGCCACACGAGCACAGGTGCGACCTTTGGGTCCAAATCGCGCAGTCTTTGCACAAGCTGCACGGCAAACGCTGTCTCCAGCGGCCGATTTTCAAATTCAGCCAGGGTTGCCGCGAAAGCTGCGGGCCGGGCGCTTGTGCCAAGCAGCGCCTCAGCCAGCCGATCCGCCTCTTGGCGTGCTGCACGGCTGCGAACGATGCGCTCCGCCAATCGCCGAAGGTTCTCGATCAGCACCACTCGAAGCGTGATGGCGACAGCCCAGAGCTCGCCAATGGTTAACGGCTGCACGCGCTGATAGGCAGACACGAACCGGTGCAACGCTTCCGGATCGAATCGGCTATCGGTGTGCGCCACGAAAGCCCATGCCACTCCGTAGACGCGCGGATATCCCTCCAAATGCCCCGAAGCCAGCTTCGGAAGCGTACGGTAGTAGCCGGTTGGCAGGTCGTCTTGAATCTCGCGGAGCTGCTCGTCGACGATGTGGAAGTTATCTACCAGCCACTCAGCCGCCGGCGTAATCGCGCGCCCTTCTTCGATTGCAAGAGAAGTAGCGCGATACGACTCAAGCAAGACGCGTCCATTGTCTCTGACGCGAGGAATGAGCGGATGGCCGCGCACCGTTTTCTTCGTAACAACCTGCGCCGCAGCCAGGCTCTCGGCGTGCTGTTCCAGCCGCTCCAGACTGAACAGCTCTGCGCGAATCGGTTCTTCAATGTCGTGACGCGTCGCGATCAGTGGGCGATTCGTTTTCATTCTAAAAGTTCGACGGGACTAAAAGAAGTGCCTGCAGTACATGACAGCAGCTTTCCATTCTACTGTGAAGATACGCGGCCGCGCGACTCGCTCCCGCCCGTAAATTATAGCCTCATGGCATAGCGCAATGGTGCTACATAAAGAGCAATTCTAAGGCCGGTTGAACGACACGGATGTTTGACGGACGGCGGCGCCAAAGTTGGATATTGCGAAGCAATCGTGGACATATGAAGATGGCATCGTGACCCCCATGGAATCGATTGCAATGCCCAACCAGAAATGACTCCGAAAAAGTCCCGTGCGCGCTCCGGCGAGATATCTGACGAGGCCATGCTGCACCGCCTCCAGCGGGAAACCTTCGATTATTTCCTGCATGAAGTAAATTTAAAAAACGGGCTGATCCGCGACAAGACGCAGAAAGGTTGGCCCGCAAGCATCACCGCCACGGGACTGGCGCTCGCGGCGTACCCGATCGGCGTCGAACGCCATTTCTTAACGCGCTCAGCCGCCATTAAACGCACCCTGGTGGCGCTCCGCTTTTTGTACAACAGCGTACAAGGTACCCAGCCTGACGCAACCGGATGCCGCGGGTTTTATTATCATTTTCTAGATATGCGTACGGGAAAGCGCGCGTGGAAATGCGAGCTATCGACGGTTGATTCAGCCTTCCTGCTGGCCGGAGTGTTGACGGCAGCCATGTTTTTTGACCGCGCCACCGCCGAGGAAAAAGAAATTCGCCAACTTGCGGACGCACTGTACAGGCGCGCCGATTGGCAATGGGCGCAGAACCGTGGGTTGACGGTCACTCACGGCTGGAAGCCCGAAACGGGATTCCTGAAATATCGATGGAGAGGCTACGACGAGGCATTACTGCTCTATGTGCTCGGTCTTGGTTCGCCCACGCATCCGCTCCCGCAAAGAAGCTACTCGGCATGGGCTTCCACCTATCGTTGGAAGACGATCTACGGGCACGAATTTCTCTATGCCGGACCCCTCTTCATTCACCAACTCTCGCACTTGTGGATCAATTTCCGTGGCATTCAGGACAAACCCATGCGCCAGAAAGGAACTGACTATTTCGAAAATAGCCGCCGCGCAACGCTTGTGCAGCAGCAATACGCGATGCAAAATCCTCAGCAATTCGCCCATTACGCTGAACACTGCTGGGGTATCACCGCAAGCGATGGACCGGGGCCTACGATGTGCCGGGTCAGAGGCGTCGACCGGAAGTTTTTCGGTTATCTTGCGAGGGGCGTGCCGTTTGGTCCTGACGATGGCACAATTGCCCCTTGGGGCGTCGTGGCGTCGCTTCCGTTCGCGCCAGAAATTGTCGTGCCGACGATTCGCCACTTTCATAAGCTGAGTCTGCATGAGAAGAATCCGTACGGATTCAAGGCTACGTTCAACCCGACCTATCCGCACAAAGGCAACAGGCCCTACGGGTGGGTATCGAAGTGGCATTACGGATTGAATCAGGGGCCAATCGTCGTGATGATAGAGAATTACAGAACAGGCTTCCTGTGGCGTTTAATGCAGCGCTGCCCGCATATTGTGCGGGGACTTCGACGCGCTGGTTTCCGTAACGGTTGGCTTAAGGTCAAATAAGCCACGCGCGAGCGGCGTATCGCTCATGCATTATTGAGGCTGACTTGGCGTCGCTCCGATCTTCGTCCCAATCACTTCACCCGAAATAACGATTTCAACGCGCCGATTTTTCTGGCGTCCAGCGGCCGTAGCGTTGTCCGCCACCGGTGCGCTCATGCCAAGGCCAGTTGCCGTAATCGAATCCGCATCCAGGGCTTGGTCCACCAGATATTGGCGCACGGCTGCAGCGCGATGCTCCGATAGAGTCTGATTGAATTCTTCGCTGCCTACGTTATCGGTGTATCCCTCAACGGCTAACTTCAAACCGGGATGCGCCAAAACGATGCCGCTGAGTTTTGCTAGCCGCTCCCGAGCCTCGGGCCGCAGGTCGTACTTTCCGGTGGCGAATAGCACGTCGCCCATATTCACTACGAGCCCTCTGGGCGTGTCGCGTGTTTCGAGAATTCTGTTGAACTGAGCCAGCAGCGTGGCGCGCAACTGTTGCTGCTCCTGCTCTGCCCGACTGGCCGCGTCGCGGGCTTGTTGCGCCTGCAACTGCGCCTGTTGCGCCTGGGCCTGCGCTTGTTGCTGTTGCGTTTGAGCAGCGGCGCGAGCCTGCGCTTCCTGTGTCGCCTCCAACTCTGCTTTTACCGCGGCTTCGTGCGCCTGTTCAGCCGCCACCTGCGCCTGCTGCGCCTGTAGTTGAGCCTGTTGCGCTTGAGCCTGGGCCTGTTGTTGTTGCGCCTGAGCCTCTGCTCGCGCCTGCGCGTCCTTTGCGGCGGCCAGCTGCGCTTCAAGGGTCTGCTTTTCCGCCTCAGCGCGGCGCTGGGCCTCAGCCGCTTGATCCGCTTTAGCTTGGGCCTCCCGCTGAGCGGCCGCGGCGCGCTCTTGCACCAGGTGTTCCTCTTCCTGCCGCCTAAGCCCGATGGTTATCGTGTCTTCAAAGCCTTGAACAGCCTCTCGTGCGGCTGTCGGAATGGATTTTTTTTGCTTTCGTGTTTCATAGTCCTCGGCGCGATTCATCGCGTCCATCGCTTTCGACCAGGAATCCGGCGCGTACTTGTCTGCTTGGCGCAGCTTCGCAATTCGCATGGCGTTGCGCGCTTCCAACAAATCAAGCGGCACGTTGGGCGAAGCCTCGAGCGCCGGCAGATTCGCGTCGTCGTATTGGCCTCGGCGCAGCAATTCGTACTTTGCGGAGACGGCCGCGACCTGGCCCTGCGTGTCGGGGCGCACTATATTTTCGAGCACTACATCTTCGCTCGGAACCGTAACGCCAAAGTCCGGCTCGGCCGTCACGATAAGCCCGAATGTTTGCAGCTGCGTCGTTGTCACCAGCTTGCTCTTGTTGCCTTCCAGGATCAGTTGGCCAAGGTTATTCGCCCGCCCTTCGGGAGTGATGGCCCACAGCACATAGGTCAGGTAGGGAGAACCGAGCTGCGAGGGCGCAGACAAATTCTCAAATTTGGCGTCGATCGAAATCTCGCCGGACTTATTTCCGATTCTCGCCTCGCCGGTTCCCTGCGGAAGCAAGGCTGTACCGCGAAAATTGATGCGCGTCGAACCCTTGGTGCGGTAATTGACCGCCTGAATCGTTCGCGTGATGTTGATACTGATCACCGGCGCCTGCTGCGGCGATTGTGCTTGTGGCCGCGCGTGCGGCAGCGGACGTGCGAGCAAGAAAGTGCCAAGCAGCAAGAGGGCCGGCAGCGCGACTAGCCGCGCTCGAATTCTCAGCGTTCGATTCATCGCAATCTTCTCCTCATAAATTCATATACTCAAGTATTCGATCCCAAGTGCGTTTCCCGTCTGACCGGCTTGGCGCTCGGCTGATTCCTAACTTAAACACACTTAACCAAGACAGGCGCATGAACCAGGAAAAGATGAAACGTGAGAGTAAACCCCATGCGCAATTACGAAACGAGAGCGCAACGGCCCTCTTATATGCCTGAGTATGTTTGTCGCCGGACAAATTGGCCTGCTCCGGCGCGTCCCACAAATTTCCCGCCGTCGATTACTGCTTTTCCGCGTGACAACACGGTCTTCGGCGAACCGTGGGTCTTAATTCCTTCGAACATCGAGTAGTCCACGCGCATATGGTGTGTTTTCGCGCTGATAACGTCCTCGCGGTTCGCGTCAAAAATCACCAGGTCGGCATCCGATCCCACCGCAATGGTCCCCTTCCGCGGGTACAGGCCAAAAAGTTTTGCGGGTGCAGTCGAAACCAGTTCTACGAAGCGATTGGCAGAAAATCGCTTTCCGTGAACGCCGCCTGTGTAAATAAGGCTGAGGCGGTGTTCGATGCCCGGTCCACCATTCGGAATTTTCGTGAAATCGTCTTTGCCGAGTTCCTTCTGTTCCTTGAAGCAGAACGGACAATGATCCGTGGAGACCACTTGAAGCGTGTCTTGCGCCAGCCCCTGCCAGAGCTTTTCCTGGTGCCACTTTTCGCGAAGCGGAGGTGTGAACACGTATTTCGCGCCCTCAAAGCCTGGCACGTTGAAGTTTTCGAGCGACAGATACAAATACTGGGGGCACGTCTCGGCATACGCCGGCAGGCCGCGGTCGCGGGCCTCACGCACTTTCTCGAGAGCTTCGTTGCAAGAGAGATGAACGATATACACCGGCGCGCCGGCCATTTCCGCAAGAGCAATGGCGCGCGAAGTGGCCTCTGCCTCCGCCGTGACCGGACGCGTCAGCGCATGATATTTCGGCGCGCGCTTCCCGTCGGCCAGCGCGCGCTGCACGATTACGTCAATCGCCCCGCCATTTTCCGCGTGCATGCAAATCAATCCGGAGTGCTTGGCCGCCTGCGACATGGCGCGAAATATTGTGGCGTCGTCCAGCATGAACACGCCCGGGTAAGCCATGAAAAGCTTGAAACTGGTGACGCCATCACGGATGAGTTGGCCCATCTCTTCGAGTTGCGCGCTGCCAAGATCGGTGATGATGCAGTGAAAGGAATAATCCGTGACAGCTTTGTCGTGAGCCTTCTTCATCCAGGTATCAAACGCTTCGCGGAGGCTTTGTCCTTTATATTGAATCGCGAAATCGATCAACGTAGTGGTGCCGCCAAATGCCGCGGCGATTGTGCCCGTCTCGAAATCGTCCGCGCTCATCGTTCCACCGAAAGGCATGTCGAGGTGCGTGTGCACGTCGATTCCGCCCGGAATCACTAGATAGCCTGTCGCATCGATCACGCGGCCGGCATTTTCGACAGGCAGCTGAGCGCCGATTGCCGAGACTTTGTCGCCGGTCACGCCGATGTCGGCGACGCATGTATCCGTGGCGGTAACTACCGTGCCGTTTCTGATCAGCGTATCAAAACGCATTTCCAGCCTCCGGCCTCGCAAATGTCGGCCCAAAAACTAACTACTTGGCGTAAGCCGGCAAAACGTCGCGCGAGTAAATATCCAGCGTTTGCTCTTCCTCGCCGCACATCAGATAAATATTGAACTGCGTTACGCCGACGGCGCGCAGGGCCTTCAGCCTGTTGCGATGCGCCTCCACAGGCCCAACCAGACAAAAGCGGTCCGTGATTTCATCGGTCACGAAAGACGCATTGTCGCTGCCGACTTCGCAATGGTGATGGTAATCATAGTTCCCGCGATTGCTCACGTACGACACAAGCGCAGGTGGCAATTCCTCGGGTTTGTATCTCGAAACCAGGTCGACCACATGGTTGGAAACAAGCGCGGGAAACCACCGCACATGCTCACGCGCCACCGTCAGATCCTTCGATACCCAAACCGGAGCAGCAGACATCACTTCGATCTTATCGAAGTCTCGCCCCGCTGCGCGAGCGCCCTCGCGCACAAATCCCAGACACCACGCGATCAAATCGGGATCGGCAAACTGTAGAATTACGCCGTCCGCAATGCGGCCGGCGGTACGCAGTGCCTTCGGACCATAACCCGCGACCCAGACACGCGGCACGCCCGCGTCGGCCCATGGAAAGCGTGTGCTGGTTCCTTCGTAATCCACGGACTCTCCTGCATTCAGCGCGCGAAAAACTCTTACGAATTCCTCCAGATTTTCGAGCGTCGTGGGTTTCTTGCCAAGCACGCGCCGCGAACTATCACCGCGCCCGATGCCGAGCTGCATTCGTCCATGCGAGGCCGCATTCAGGGTGGCAAACAAACTCGAAGCCACTGTGACATCGCGAACCGCCGGATTCGTCACGCACGTGCCCAGCCGCATCGTTTTCGTGTTCGCAGCCATCAGCGTGAGCAGAGGAAACGGATCCATCCAGAGCACGTGTGAATCGAACATCCAGCCGTACTTGAACCCGCCCGCCTCGGCTTGGCGCGTCAAACCGACGATGCGCTCAATCGACATATCTGGCTTAATCGTGATGCCAAAATTCATCGGGCCTCCTCAATTCGCCGCTTCGTTTACTGGATGGAAGTTGGTCATCAAAACGAAATAAGCGGCGAAACTAACTATGAATCCCACGAACCAGGCGTAGTTATATAAAACTCGCAACGGCGGAACGACCAGCCCCACAAATGCAACGCCCACGCCCGCCGCCAGCGCCATGATTGCCTGCCAGTTAATTCCGCGCGAATACTCGTATTGTCCGCCACGCTGGTAAAGGCTCGCCGGCGCCAGCACTGTGCTGCGAAGCACAAAATAATCGCAGATTAGAATCCCGGCAATCGGTCCGAGGAATCCGGAATAGCCGACGAGCCACCCGAAAATGTAACTTCCATAATTTGCCATCAGCTTCCACGGTTGCATGGCAATTCCCATCGCGCAGGTGATCAGTCCACCGGTACGAAAGCTGATGCGCCTCGGAGAAAGATTCGAGAAATCGTTCGACGGAGAGACTACGTTTGCAGCCACGTTGACGTTGAGCGTTGCCACAAGCAGCGCAATCATCGCCAAGACAACAGCCCACGGATGCCCAAGTCGCGCCAGCACTTTAACCGGATCCCACAGCGCCTCGCCAAATATGATTGTCGTCGCCGAGGTGACCGCGATGCCGATGAACGAGTAAAACGTCATCGTGGCCGGCAAGCCCAGGGCCTGGCCCAGAATTTGGTCGCGCTGCGAGCGCGCATAACGAGTGAAGTCCGGAATATTCAGCGAAACGGTGGCCCAGAATCCCACCACCCCCGTCAGCGAAGGAACAAAGAAGCGGAAGAACTCGCCGAAGCTGTGGAACTTTGACGGATTTGAAAGCATTGGCCCGAAGCCGCCCGCTTTGTTCCGCGCCCACAGAAGGAGAGCGAGGCCGATCAACAGCAGAAACGGAGCCGATACGCTTTGCAGAAAGCGAATCGTCTCAATACCGCGAAGAATCACAGCGACATTCAAGAGCCAGAAGACCCCAAAGCACAACCCCGGTCCATACGATACGTGCGCCCACGATGGAACGAGCGCGACAATCATCGCGTGGATCGCCTCGCCGCCGATCCACGTTTGAATGCCGAACCATCCGCACGCCACCAGCGCGCGAAGAATCGCCGGTACGTTTGCGCCCAGCACACCAAACGAGGCTCGTGCGAACACCGGAAAGGGAATTCCGTACTTCGCGCCGGCATGCGCGTTGAGCAGCATCGGAATCAGCACCAGCACGTTGCCGAGAAAAACCGTGAACAGCGCCTGTTTCCAATTCATCCCTCCTGCAATCATTCCGCTCGCCAGCATATACGTGGGGATATTGACACTCATCGAAATCCACAGCGCGGCGTAGTTGTACGTGCCCCAGGTGCGGCGGGCAGCCGGGACGGGAGCGAGATCTTTATTGTAGATCCCGCTGCTGCGAATTGTTTCTGCCGCGAGAGTTTCGGTTTGTGCGTCACTCATCGAGGGAATCGATGGACCTCATCGGGATGGAGTTTGTTGTGCTTGTCGAAGCGCCATCTTTCCTCAGTCCGCTGCTTCCGCGTTTCCATCGGCGCGTGTGCGGGTAATCTCGCCGTAGGATTCCGGGCGGCGGTCGCGATAGAACTGCCATGTGTCGCGGACCTTCTGAATCTCGTCCAGATTCAAATCCGCGACCAGCAATTCGTCTTTATCACGGCTGGCCTGAGCCACGATTTTCCCTCGGGGATCGCAAAAATAGCTTTTTCCGTAAAACTCCCCGATTTTCCACGGCTCTTCGGTTCCCACGCGATTGATCGCGGCGACGAAATACTGATTCGCCACGGCGTGCGCGGGCTGTTCGAGTTCCCAAAGATATTCGGAGAGTCCCGCGACCGTCGCCGACGGGTTGTAGACGATCTCCACTCCATTTAATCCGAGAACGCGCGCGCCCTCGGGAAAGTGGCGGTCGTAACAGATATAAACGCCGACGCGAGCGTAGCGCGTTTTGAACACGGGGTAACCTGCATTCCCGGGCGTGAAATAGAATTTCTCCCAGAATCCCGGGTGACAGTGCGGGATATGGTGCTTGCGATATTTCCCCAAATACCTGCCGTCCGCGTCGATCACCGCGGCCGTATTGAAGTAAACGCCGGTCATCTCCACTTCATAAACGGGAACGATCATCACCATGCGATATCGTTTCGCGAGCTTCTGCATGCGAGCCACTGTGGGGCCGTCGGGCACGCGCTCGGTCATCTCGTACCATCGCGTTTGCTGTTCGGCGCAGAAATAGGGACCGTAGAAAAGCTCTTGCAATCCAAGCACTTGCACTTTCCGCTTCGCAGCCGCGGCGATCAAGCGTTCGTGTTTGCTGATCATTTTATGCTTGATCTGTGCCAGCGAAAATTTGGAAGAAGACCATTCGCAACGCGCCTGAATCAGGCCGCAACGGACAATGCGCGGCATTCGACACCTCCCGAGAAGCTTCGGCGGAAGTCTACTCCGCCCAAGTTTGGCCTACAAGGGCGAGTCAAGCAGGCGTAGCCGAGACCACACCGAATGATGGCATACGCAGAAATCCTTGGGGAAATACCGCGCAATCCTGATGGACATACTTTTGTTACGGGTTAGGCTGCTAAGTCAGCGAGGAACCCGTGCGCTTGGTTCTTGTGATTCTTCTGATAGTGCTTCTGCTAGGCGCGCTCCCCACATGGCCTTATAGCACTGGTTGGGGCTACTACCCCAGCGGCGGTTTGGGTCTCATTCTCATAATCATCATCATATTCATACTGCTCGACCGGCGCCGCGCGGTTTAGACAATCGCGCGGTGTCGTGCTCTTCCGCGTCTTCCCGTCAAAGTCATCGAAATTCCTCTACGCGGCTGTGTTTCGAGAAACACGAAACAGTTGCCTTGACATCGCGCCAGACAGTGCAGTCGCTGTGAGCAAGAGCACGGCAGGATCAATCGGCAGGCGATAACGCGGCAGAGCTACAGACAAATAGTAGACGCACGGAAACACCAGGGGGAACACGAGCAGCGGAAACGCAAACATGCTCCGTCTCCAAAAAAGCAGCACGATTCCCAGCACCGCGCCGATCCCCGCGCAGATATTAAAAAGCAAGACGTAGCGGAACCATGTCGAATGATTTTGCTCGAAATCCCTAAGCGGATCAGGCGTGCCTCCGGTCCAGAAAGCGATGAAGCGGCTTGCAGTCAAACCTGCGACACGGCGCGGATGGTATCGCGCGTACGTGGTCGCCTCGCGCTGCTTCTGCCGCATATAAGCTACTTCGCCCATCGCGACATATCTGGCGCGTTCACTCGCGTTATTGAGCGGGTGCACCAAGTTCGTTTGGGCTTCATTGGATTGTGCATTGTTTCCCACCCACAATTGGAGTCCCAGAGCTGATCGCAGTGGCACAAACGTATGAAAGTCATCGTAATTTCGAATCGTCCACGGAACGCAGCACAGAACTGCCACTCCGAGCGCGAGCAGCGGCTTCAGTAACCAGGGCCGGCCTTCGCTGTACGCATGGTACGCCAGCCATCCCAGCAGGAACGGCAGCAGGGAAGCGAGCGTGGGGTTCGTCATCAGCGTAACTCCCCACAGCAAGCCATAGCCGCACCACTCGCCGGCACGGCGCGATTCGGCCAGCGCCAATGTAGCCCACAAAATCGTGGCGGCGAGCAATGCGGAAAGGCTTGCATCCCACATGCTCTCAAACGGAATCAGAATCGCGTTTGGAAATATCGCCCATAGCCACGCCGCGCTTGCGCCGAGTCCCGCGCCTCCGATTCTCTTGCCCACGTAGTAAATCGGCACGCACGTAAGCGCCGCAAAAATAATATTCAGAAGCACCGCGGCGACGAATGAACGAAACGTGTAAATTCCGAGGTATCGGAAGACTACGGAAAGCAATACAGGGTAAACCGGTGTCATCCACGCCGTTGCACCGGTCGGCACGCGTAAAGGGGAACTGAAACCCTGTCCCCGCGCGAGCGACGCCGCTATATTCCCCGGTTCAAACGTAAACGGAATTACACTCAATGCTTGCCTGGAATTTTGTTGCGCATAATCCCATGCGAATCCCACCCGCAGCCCGGCCGCGATAATAACAATCAGCGTCAGCGATGTCGCAAAGGCACGGAATCTTCGCCGAACGACTGATGATGCCGGATTTGCCTCGCCTGGCTTCACTATGGCCTAATACGTTAGCCGTGGCGCGAAGAAAGAAAAAGCGGAAATTTGAGAAGGGCGCTGAAGCGCGACGTCTGGCGCGGGAAAATGTAGGCATGCCGCCCGCCGCTCGGGTGATTCCGGACCGCCGTACCAAGCCGCCGAAACACAAGAAACGCTTGCTCGACGAAGAAGTTCTCTGAGTCCTTTGCAGGCTCCGACCGGAGCCTACCCCTTCGATCCTCAACCAGGTCTGTATTCCGGGACTTTTTCACCATTGCGAAAGAGAGCCTGCGGCGGTTTGCCAGATGCGCTCGCCACTTCCGCGGCCATCTCCTGCAATTCCTTTTTTGCGAATCCAGAGCAAGCCGTTTGCACTTTGCCGTCCGGCTGAATCAGAAAAATGGACGGTACGTTGGTCAGGCCGTATTGCTTCGACACTTTGTAGCCATTCGCGTCAATCAGAGTGGGGAACTTCACGCCGTATTCATCCAGGAATTCCTTCGTGTCCTGCGCATTGTCCTGTGAGACGCCCCAGAAACTCACTTTGCCATCGCCATAGCTTTCATAAATTCGCTCGAGGAACGGAAACGTAAACTGGCACACCGGACAGCCGACTTTGAAAAATGCCGCCAGCACAGGCCCTTTTTTCAACGTTTCCGCCAGCGAACGCGTCTCACCATCGACGGAACTCAATGTAAAAACTGGCGCCGGGCTGCCGGCCTGAATTTTCGTCATGATCCTCCCTCCGAAAATAGCCCGCAGAAGCCTCATCTGTAATTTGATTGTAACAAAGGGACGAGCGATGCAGAAAACATCGTCAATTTCGCCTCATCCGCATGGAAGGCATCATTCCTGCAAGAAATATCTGTTATTCAGTGGACGTGTTTGGTCTTTTTCTGCAGGTAGTCCATCAGCAGATATTGCCCCAGCGTATAGGGCGTGGTGAAGTACGCTTTCCCGCGGCAAAGCTCAGTAACTTTCTGCACGAAGTGCACCAGGCTGTAATCGCTCGCCAGCATGAACGTATTGATCAGAATTCCCGCGCGCCGGCACTTTGCCACTTCTTCGAGCGTCTGCGTGACGACCAGCGGATCCAGGCCGAAGGCATTTTTGTAAATCCGTCCGTCCTCGAGCGTCAGCGCGGATGGCTTTCCATCCGTGATCATCACGATTTGGCGCATGTCCTTCTTCTGTCGCGCCAAGATCCGTTGCGCCAGCCGAAGACCTTCTCGCGTATTCGTATAATAGGGGCCGACTTGCACGCGCGCGAGCTGTCCGAGCGGGATTTCTTCAGCGCTATCGTGGAACAGCACGCAGTGCAGCGAATCGCCCGGATATTGCGAGCGGATCAGGTGCGAGAGGGCCAACGCCACGCGCTTCGCGGGCGTAAAGCGATCCTCGCCATAAAGAATCATGCTGTGGCTGCAATCGAGCAGCAGCACGGTAGCGCAGGAACTCTGATACTCGCATTGATGGACCATCAAGTCCTGATAATCAATTTCCAGTGGAATCATTGCTCCTCCCTGCGCGCGTTGCCGCCGCAGTGCGTGGAAAAGAGTTTCAGGAATATCCAGATTCAGCGTGTCGCCGAATTCGTACGGTTTCGACGTGCCGCCCGATTCGATCCCGGTCGCCAGGTCGCGCGTGTCGTGCCGGCCGAAACTGCTCTTGCCCAGAGACGCAAGCAGATCGCGGAGCGTCTTGAATCCCAGAAAATCGATCGCTTTATCCGTGATTTCAAATCGCGCCTTGATGTCCTGTTTTCCTGGCGCGCCGATTTGGCCTCCGGGCGTTTGCTGGGGCGGTGGAGTGACTTGCGGGGGTTGCGGTGAAATATAGCCTTCCTGCGCCATACGTTCGATGAGTTGATCGATCATCTCGCGCAGCCGTTGATTCTTATCCAGATCAGGATTTTCCAGAAGTTGTTCCATCATTTCCGGCGGCAGTAAGTCGCCTTGCTCAAGCGCCTGCAAAATTGCTTGCCGCAATTGTTCCATCGAGCGCTCGGGATCCATCTCCTGGAAGCCGTAGTATTGCGACTCGAAGCCGCTCTGGAGCAAAAAATCCGAGAGCCGGTTCATCAACTCCTGCAAGTCGATGTCGTCAGCTTCCTGGCCCGTATATTTCTTGTAGCGGACGTATTTCATACACACGGCCTCGAATTCATTCTTGCGCTTGCACGTGGCAGCCGCGGGAGCCATCTTCCGACCGTTCCGCGGTACGTCTGGTAGGGCAGGCCAAATTTGCGCTTCAGCGTAGGCTCTTCGTAAAAGACGACCAGGAGATGGCACGCCAGGATAATCGCCGCTACCATCAGTACAATTGCGGGCGAGCGCAGGTACAGCCCAAGTCCGAGCAAAAAGAAAAATCCGCCGATATACATCGGGTTTCGGACGTATCGATAGGGTCCAACAGCGACAAACTGGTTTGGAGGATCAAACAGCGCCGGCGTACCACGTCCGCGCACAACAAACGTGGCGATACATAAAATTGCCAGCGCGGCACCAGCGAACATAAAAATGGCGCCGGCAGGAAGCGCTCCGCTCGGAAAAGCGAAACCAAAGTTATGATCGTAAGCGCGCAGTCGCAGCGCAATCCATCCGAAAAATAGAATGAAGCCCGTAGCGTAAAGCACGCTTCGCAACGCGTCGCCCAGAATTCTCATGGCAAAGCTTTCCTGTTTCCCGGTAGTCAATTGAATTGCCTGCGCGGCAATCGTCCCGGTGTTTCCCGCGGCTCGGGCGCTTTTCTTGCCTCCGCAAAATACCCGCGCTCCTCGCTGCGGCTGATTCTCTTGTGCGCCCACAGTCCTTCCAGAACGAATTCCGCGGCCGCTGCCTGCACGCCGGGATCGTCCTTCGGTCCGACGCCCAGGGCGGCGGTATGGTCAAACAGCCCTTGCACTTTTTTCAATTCGGCCAGATACTCCCCGCTTTTCGCTTCTGCCGCCACTTTAAGCTCGCCGCCCATCTCGAACCACTGCACCACGGATTGCAGATTGGTATCCTTGAAATACTTCGTGAATGTTTTTCCAATCGCCGCGCGAATCAGCTCACGCGCGATGGTGTCGGCGCCGCGCAACTCACCTTCGTATTCGAGTTCGAATTTTCCCGTCATGGATGGGATGGCCGCATAAATATCCGCGATCCGCGCGACGGCCAGCTTCTCCTCGCTTCGCACCGCGCGCTGCTCGGAGTTGCTCACCGCATTTTCGAGGCATGAGATCGGCAAGCGCTGGCTGACGCCGGAACGGCGGTCGACACGCTTATCCTCGCGCGCCTGAAACGCGATTTCCTCGGCCACCTCACGTATGTATTGAGGAATTTCGATTCTCCTGCCATCCCGAGCCGTCCACGATTCCTGTGAAGTGATGGCGATGCCTTCATCGATGGTCGCCGGGTAGTGCGTGCGAATTTCGGAGCCGACGCGATCCTTGAGCGGCGTGATAATTTTTCCGCGTGCCGTATAATCCTCGGGATTCGCCGTGAACACCAGCAGCACATCCAGCGGCATGCGCACGGGATAACCCTTAATCTGCACGTCACCCTCTTGCATGATGTTGAACAGGCCCACCTGGATTTTCCCCGCCAAATCCGGCAATTCATTGATCGCAAAAACGCCCCGGTTCGCGCGCGGCAGCAGGCCGTAGTGAATCGTAAGCTCATCGGAAAGATCTCGTCCGCCCTTCGCGGCGCGAATCGGGTCCACGTCGCCGATGATGTCGGCGATCGTTACGTCAGGAGTGGCCAGCTTTTCCACATAACGGCGCTCGCGCGGCAACCACGCAATCTTTATCGCTTCGCCTTCCAGCGCAAATTGCTCGCGGCACGCACGGCAAATCGGCCGGTAAGGGTTATCATTGATTTCGCAGCCCTGGATCACAGGAATCTCCGCATCGAGAAAGCTGACAAGTTCGCGCAAAATCCGCGTTTTCGCCTGGCCGCGCAAGCCCAGCAAAATGAAATGGTGCCGCGATAAAATTGCGTTGACGATCTGCGGTATCACAGTGTCGTCATAGCCGCGGATTCCCGGGAAGAGTTCCTCGCCGGCCTTCAATTTCCTCAACAGGTTTTCGCGAAGCTCATCCTTTACGGTGCGCGTTCCGTAACGCGCTTCGCTCCAATCACTTTTTCGCAATTCTCCCAGCAGATTCGGTTTTGCGCCCATATTACGCGATTCCTTTTCCGGGGTCTGTCGCGCCGCCTCGTTTCCCACGATTGGTTCTCTCCTTTTTTTCATTATAGCGGTACATCATGGCGCCGGCTAATTGAGCGAATGGCCGTTTCCGCGCGCCCGTTCACGCCGTTCATTCAAATAGACGAGACGCGGCAGCCATTCCTTCAATTGTTCGTACAGATGCGTCTGCCTTTCCTTTTCATCGCGCATCTCGAGGAGAACTTGCTTCTGGTCCAACTCGAGCGGCAACGACCCGGCCATCGCATAGGCTGGCGATAGCTTTGACCTCGACGGCAGCGCGTCCGGCCCGTGGTTAAAGAGCAGCCAGTAACACTGCTCGTAAAGCTCGGTCAGTTCGTTGGATGCGGCGGCGTAGTGCTCTGCCGCTTCATCGAAACATTCAATGGCAGCCTCATAGTAGGGTTTGTCGTCGAAAATCTCTTTGACCTGAAATGGCGTTCTGCCCTCTGTCAGGATGTCCATCTTGCCGTCATGGTGCTGTTTCACCAGTGTCACTATGGCGGCCGTGCAGCCAATTGTCGCGATGCCTTGCTTATGCGCTAGAATTACGCCGAATTCCAGCTTCATTGTCAGGCAACGACGGATCATCTGCTTATAGCGCGGCTCAAAAATGTGCAAAGGCAAGGCCGCTCCGGGGAAGAGAACGACATCGAGCGGGAAAAGCGGAATGCGCTTCGGCTTCATCTGTGCGGCGCCGCGTCCTCTAGCATAGCAGAATCCGCTGGGCACTTTCTGTTTTCTACGGGGCACGAAAAATACAACGCGACTCAATCCTGGACTAAGCGCGAAGTAGCCCGTCCCGCAGTCAGCCGAGTTCGTCGAGCGCCGCCTGCAATTCGTTCCGTGCGTGCTCTTCTCCCGCCTCAGCCGCTCGCGACACGCCTTCCGTTAACATCTTCCGCGCATCGTCAATTCTGTTCAGCTTCGCTAGCATCTGCCCGTACTGAAAATATGCCGCCACGTAATCGGCGTGCGCGGCAATCAGTTGCTTGAAATTTTCTTCCGCAGCCGCGCTGTCACCGGTCTTCATGCATTCCATGGCCAGCCCATAGCGTCCAAATGCGTCTTCGGCATTCTTGGCGACGAATTCTTCCAGCATTTGCCTGCGGCTCTTCGAAGTTTGAGGTGAATTCATAATGTATCGTATTATAGCCATCTCGTTTCCGGACGCCAATTCCGTGTGAGGGACTTCTTGAAAAAAACATTGAAGTCAAAGCTCGCCGCGGGCAGTTCCAAGTCATCCATCACCGAACCTCCCGACACCGGACTGCCCGGCAAGCCGGTGAGCGGGTCGCGCTCCGAAATGCTGGAGGCGGTGCTGCCCAATGACGCGAATCCGCTGGGCTACATTCTTGGTGGCCGCGTGATGCACTTGATTGATATCGCCGGAGCGATCGCGGGCCATCGCCACTCCGGGAGCTATCTCGTCACCGCTTCCGTCGACTATCTGGATTTTCGCAGCCCGATTCGCATCGGCGATTTGATCGTGCTGAAGGCCGAGGTCAATCGCGTGTTTCATACTTCGCTGGAAGTTGGTGTGAAAGTGTATTCCGAGAATATTTTGACTCGCGAGCGAAAGCACACCTCGAGCGCTTACGTTACCTACGTTGCGGTGGACGCTGGCCTTCACAAACACGCGATTCCACCGTTGATTCTCGAAACGGAAGAAGACCAGCGCCATTGGCGCGAAGCGGGTGAACGACGCAAAATCCGCCTCGCGCATCGCTACAAACGCCCGTTCCCGGAGTGAGCGGGCGCTCACGGCTATGGCGACAATTCATCGTGATAAGTGTTCGAGCACCGATTTCGCCGCGCGGAATCCCTGCGAAACGCAGTTCCCGATCGAGGGTCCTTCGAGGTAATTCGCGGCGATAAAAATTCCGCGATGCTTTTCGAGTTCATCGTAAATCGCGCCAACGCGCTGCGCATGGCCCAAATTGTATTGCGGCAACGCCTTTGCGTGGATCCAGACGTGATGTGCCATCGGCGATCCGCTAATTTGCAAGACTTTGCCGATTTCTTGGCGTACCTGGTTAGCAATCTGCTCTCCCGTCAGTTCCAGAATGCGCAGGTCCATTGCGCCGCCAATGAAGCTAGTAATCACGACCATGCCCTCCGGCGCGCGCCCGAGAAAGAGCGACGAATTCCATACAGTTCCGAGCGTGCGCAAACCTTCCTTTCGCGGTACCAGAAAGCCGAAGCCGTTTAGCGCGTGCCCCACCTGTTCGCGACGGTACCCTTCGGCGACAACCGCGATCGGAGCATAGGGAATTCCTGAGAGCGCTCTTGACAGGCCGTCCGCGAATTTATTTGTCACACGCGCCGCCTCGTACGCCGGCGTCGCAAGAACGAGCGCATTTGCTTGTAAAGTTTCCGCGCCGCCGGTTCCCGAGCAACGAATCGACCATCCTGCGTCTCCAGCCGGCTCGAACGAATCGACGCGCACGCCCGTTGTCACGGAGCTTCCAAGTTTCCGCGTCAATGCGTTCATAAAACTTCCCATTCCGCGCTTGAACCCTGCAAGCGTCGGCCGTGTGCGTTCGTCGCTGCTGCGCGACTTCATCGCGCCGCGTACGATGCTGCCATACTCTTCCTCCCATTGCGCCATGGACGGAAAGGTGCTTCGCAAACTCAGCCGCTCAGGGTCGCCCGCGAACACGCCGGAGGCGAACGGCCCGGCGAGATGCTCCAGAATTTCGGTGCCGAACTTTCGGCGCACGAAATCCGCAAACGATTCATCGTGCGTCGCAGGCTTCGACCGGCGGAACGCTTCGCCGAGTAATCGCACCTTCGATCCGATGCCCAGCAGGGAAGTGCTCAGCAGAGTAGGAGGAGACATCGGAGCCGGCCGCAATTTTCCGCCGAGCAATACATATCGAGGTGTTTTCGGATCAGCTTCGATCAACTCCCCGTCGAAGTTTGCCACGCGAATCAGTTCGCGCAGGTCCGGCGTCATTTGAAAACTCTGCGGCCCAGATTCGAAGAGAAACCCATCGCGCTCGACGCTTGAAATCATTCCGCCTAGCTGCTCGCTTGCCTCAAGCAGCCGAACGCCAATGCCCATTTCCGCGAGCCGCAGGGCGCAAGCGAGACCAGAAATCCCCGCGCCGACCACAATTGCTTGCCGTAGAGGGCTCATCGGAGGAAGGGTCTCAGAGTGTCTTCGAAAAAAGGGGTCGCGAATCCATTTTCTGTTCGCGGAGGTAGCGGTCAAACGGCATGGCAAGGTTGCGTATGAAGATCCGTCCCAGGGAAGTGACGCGTATTTCGTCATCCGATAGAAGCACAAGACCGTCATCGCGCATGACCCGCAAGTCAGCGAGTTCGCCGCCAAAGTATTCGTCGAAGCGGATTTGAAAAGTGTTTTCGATTTCCCGTTTGCGCACCACCATGTGGCACAGGAGCTTCGTAATCACCTCACGGCGTAGCAAGTCGTCGTAATTCAGGCGATAGCCTCGTATCGTCGCCAGGCCGCGCTCGGCAATCGCCGATTGATAGGGGGCAAGCCCGCGGTCGTTTTGCGCGTACGCTTCTCCAATGCTGCTGATCGCGCTCACGCCCATTCCATAAAGGTCGGCGCCCGCCTTAGTCGTGTAACCCTGAAAATTCCGGTGCAGAGTTCGATTGCGCTGCGCGGTCGCGAGTTCGTCTTCGGGCCGCGCGAAGTGATCCATGCCAATGTAAAGATAGCCGGCGTTCGTAAATTTTCGCAGCCCGGTCTTGAAAATATGGAACTTCTCCATGCCCTCGGGCAAATGCCCTTGGAACGCGCCTTGCTGCTTGCGCAGCCACGGCACATGCGCGTAACTGAACATCGCGATGCGATCCGGATTGAGTTGCAAAACTTTGTCGACAGTCTCGGCAAATGACGCCGCCGTTTGATACGGCAGGCCGTAAATCAAATCCACATTTACGCTGTCGAATCCGAGCCTTCGCGCTTCGACAATCAAGTCGCGAGTCATCTCGAATGGTTGCACGCGGTTGATTGTTTTTTGAACTTCCGGCGTGAAATCCTGAACGCCCATGCTCAGGCGGTTGAACCCGAGTTTTCGCAACGCCGCAAGATGCTCGAACGTGGTCACGCGCGGGTCCACTTCACCTCCAATTTCCGCGTTCGCCGCGAACGTGAATCGCTCGTGCGCGTGCCCAAACAGGTCTTCGAGTTGCGTGGGGCTCAAATACGTCGGCGTGCCGCCGCCCCAGTGGAATTGCACGACCTCGCGTTGGCCCGACACAAACTGGCTGATGTGACCGATTTCCGCTTTGAGCGATTCGAGATAGGGAATTGCCGCCCTTTTATCTTTTTGAATGACGACGTTGCAGGCGCAGAAAAGGCAGAGACTTTCGCAAAACGGCAGATGCATATAAAGCGATACCGGAGTAGCCGTCGAATCTGCGTTGTGAAGAAATTCTTCAAGGTCGGCTTGATGAAACTTATCGTCCCAGACCGGCGCGGTTGGATAACTGGTATATCGCGGGCCGGGGCGATTGTATTTCGCGAGGAATTCCTCGCTCACTTCGAGGTCCGGCATGTGATTTGCGGTTTGCATTTTCAAGCTCATCGATTGCGCGCTTCCGGCGCCGCGACCGCCTGTGGCGGCTTGGCTTGTGAAAACTCGCGGGCCGCGCGGACAAAAGCCTGCGCATTCGCAACCGGCGTATTTGGCAGAATTCCGTGGCCTAAATTCAGAATATGCCCCGTGCTTTTGGTTTTCGTGATCGCTTCCCGCACCGCACATCGAATGTTTTCTTCTGTAGTCAGCAGCATCGCGGGGTCCGTGTTACCTTGCAGGGCAATTTTTGGGCCGATTTTCATGCGCGCCTCGGCGAGATCGGTGCGCCAGTCAACGCTCAGTACATTCGCGCCCGTTCGTGCCAGCGCAGAGAGCAAATGCGCACCATTTTTCGCGTACAGTATCACGGGTGCCTCGCCTGCATTCAATTCTTCAATCAGCTTTTGCGTTGCTCGCAGCTCGAACATCTCGTAGTCATGCGCCGAAAGTTCGCCCGCCCAGGTATCGAAAATCTGCACGGCCGTGGCTCCCGCCTCGATCTGCATTTTCAGATAACGCGCCGTGACATGTGAAATTCTCTCCAGCAGCGCATGGAGCAGCGCCGGCTCCGCATACATCATGCGCTTGATTGTCGAAAGCTCGCCGCGAGTTCTACCTTCGACCAAATAGCAAGCTAACGTCCAGGGGGCGGCTGCGAAACCAAGGACCGGAACGTCTGCTCCCGCGGCACGCGCGATTGCGCGAATAGCATCGCCGACGAATCTGGTTTCGCGCTCCGGGTCGAATTCTCTAAGCGACTCAACCGTCTTCCAGTCGCGCACCAGATTTCCCAATCGCGGGCCGTCGTCATTGATTTCGAGCGCCACGCCCATCGCTTCCGCAACGATCAAAATATCCGAGAAGACGATGATCGCGTCCACGTCGAGCACTCTGTACGGCTCCAGAGATACTTCGGCCGCCAGTTCCGGCATTTTTGCCACTGAAAGGAACGAGTGCTGTTGCCGGGTTTTCTGATAGCCGGGGAGATAGCGTCCCGCCTGACGCATGATCCAGGCCGGAACGCGCTCCGGCTGCTCGCCCCGCGCGGCGCGCAGGAAGATTTCCTTTTTTGTCGAACATGTCGGTGCGTGCATGATCGGATTAAATGGATTCCTCCTCATCTTACCAGAAGCGGCCTTTAATCGGCATGATGTGCAACGCGCACTCTGATTCGGGGTGTAAGACGATGTGACGCAAAGCGCAATTTCGTTTGCAATCACGCTGCTTGGCATCTCGAAAAGCTTTGGCACGGCCGTGTGCCAGCGCTAAAATCGTTCGTGTTGTCGACAATCGCAGCATCTTTTCAGTCCCCAGATTTAAGATGACCGAGCCGGAACCAATTCAAAAATCCGTGGAACAGTTCATCCTCGATGAAATCGACACTGTCCCTCATCTCGAGGCATTGCTGATGCTGTGCAACACGGCGGGCAGGGAATGGACGGTGGACGAAATGGCCAAGTCGTTGTACATAAGTCCCGACGCGGCACAGAGGATATTGCAAAGCCTCACACAACGCCGGCTAATCGAAATGATTTCCGGAACGACCGAGCGTTACAGGTACCGGTGCCAATCGGAGGAGCAGGACGCTTTGCTTCGTGCGGTCGACGCGACGTACCGGCGGGAACTCGTTCGCGTGTCCACGATGATCCATTCAAAGGCATCTCCGGCGGTGCGCGAGTTTGCCCGCGCCTTCCGCTTCACAAGAGAAAAGGATAAAGAGTGATATGGGTCCATCCGTTTACGTTCTCGGTATCCTGGTGACTTTGTCGTGCGGCATTCTGCTGATGCGCGGATATGCGCGCGGCAGGAAGCGATTGCTCTTATGGAGCAGCCTTTGTTTCTTTGGGCTTGCCCTTTCGAATCTCCTCGTGTTCATAGATCTGGTGATGCTGCCGGATGTGGATTTGTATCTTTGGCGTCTTATCACCGGAGCGATTGCGATGATGTTTCTGATGTATGGATTAATTTGGGAAGGTGAGTGAAGGGATGACTCAGGGATTCTTACTCGGCGTAATCGCCACAACGTCACTGATTGCCGGCGTGTTCTTTCTCAAATTTTGGAGGGACACACGAGATTCCTTGTTCCTCGCTTTCGCGATCGCCTTTATCATCGAAGGCCTGAACCGCTCGGCAGTTCTCTTTGCCTCCCAATCAAACGAGGGCAGCCCTTGGACGTATCTGGTGCGTCTTTTTGCCTTTCTCCTGATCCTTGCAGCTATCGTCAAAAAGAACTATAGCGCCGGGGGCTGATTTGTCCCGGCAGCGGACGCCACCCCCGTGACGCCGCATAACGTTTGTAGCGCTCCGCAATCGGCGCTAAGATTGTCGAATGCCGTCTTCCATATGCGTCTCTTTTTGTGCCGCGCAATCGCGGAGTGGTGTGGGCGCGGGGATTCTTAGCCTCCGATGAAGCTCTCCATGGATTTTGTGGCTCTTGGCCTGTACATCGCCAGCTTCGTGGGCTATACGGTGAATCTCTATCGCGATCGGCGCTGGATTGGACGTCTTGCGACTCTGCTGCTGATCCTCGCGTTAGCAGCGCATTATTACGCCTTGCTCGAACGCTCGCGCCTGATCCATGCGATTCCGTACAACGATCTTTACGGTTCGATGTCGCTTTTCGCGTGGCTTGTTGGACTCACATACCTTGGCCTGGAAACGTATCACCGGCAGCGCGCCGTGGGCTCATTGGTTCTTCCGTTTGTCATGGCGTGGTTGGTTGTGGCGATGGGTGTCGCGCCCACTTCCGGGATTCGCGTGCCGCGCGCGAATGGAGCGCTCTTTGCCCTGCACATCACGGTCGGCATACTGGCATATGCAGCGTTTGCGATTTCATTCCTGCTCAGCGTGATATACCTGGTTCAGAATCGCGTTCTGCGCCACGGAAAGCCGGGGCTGGCCTTCTGGCGATTTCCCGCGCTGGACGTGCTTGAGCGCATGAGCCTTTCGAGCGTTTGGGTCGGTCTGGTCGCGCTGCTCATCGGCACCGCGTTGGGTTTTGCCTGGGAGCACGGCTTGACTGGACACTTCGCGATTTCGGATCCGAAAGTGATCGTAACGCTCGTCGTGCTCGCCGTCTACGCGGCATATTTGGCGATCGTGCGCGCGCCTGCGTGGCGTGGAGCGCGCGCAGCTCTATTTTGTGTTTCCAATTTCGTGATCGTGCTGTTCAGCTACACGGTTGTGAACCTGTACCTTACGGGCTTTCACCGGTTTTTCTGATGACGATTGATTCCATCGCCGGACAAAACTTCGCAGCAGCGCGGGGCCGCGCCGCCATTGCGCTGATCGGCTGCAACCATCGCACCGCTTCCGTTGAGCTGCGCGAGCGCGTGGCCTTTACGCCGGAGCAGGCGTCGCGCGCCGCCACCGACCTGTGCCGGATGGGCGTGATTGAAGAAGCCGTGGTCGTATCCACGTGCAACCGCAGCGAACTGTACGGTGTCACGTCGGATTCGAGCGAATCCGCTCCCTTGGCGATGATTTCGTATTTTACGCAGTTTCATAAGCTTTCTCCCGATGAATTGAACGGGCGCTTGTACCGCCACGCGGGGCCGGAGGCGGTGAGGCACCTCTTCCGCGTTGCCAGTGGAGTGGACTCGATGCTGCTTGGAGAGGCGGAAATCCTCGGGCAAGTTCGGGAAGCGTATAACCGCGCGCTCGAAAATCGTTCGACCGGTCCGGTGCTCAATCGCCTCTTCCAGGGCGCGCTCGAAGTCGGGAAACGCGTGCGCGCGGAGACGGAAATCGGCGCCAGGCCTATGTCTGTGGCGCTTGCCGGCGTGAAACTCGCGGAGCGCGTTTTCGGCGAGTTAAAGGGCCACAGCGCGTTGATTATTGGCGCAGGCGCGGTGGCGGAACAGGTGGTTGAACATCTGCGCCTGCGGGGAATCGGTGAACTCAGTGTGGTGAATCGTTCGTTTGCGCGCGCGCAGGAATTGGCCCGGCGCATGCGTGGCGAGGCGGGGGAATGGTCCAATCTTGAAAGTCTCCTCGCCCAGCCTGACATAATTGTCACCTCGGTTTCCGGTTCGGAACCCGTGGTGACGCGGACGCTGCTCGAACATGCACTGGCGGCACGATCCGGACGCGCCCTGTTCGTGATTGACCTGGGCGTGCCGCGCAACGTCGAGCCCGAAGCGGAGGAACTCTACAACGTCTATCTCTTCAATATTGACCACCTCGGTGAAATCGTCGAACAGAATAAGAAAGCGCGCGAGGCCGAACTGCCGCGCGTTGAGACGATTATCGATGAGCACGTCACAAAATTTCTGGCGTGGCAGTCGAGCCTCGAAGCGGCCGCACTGCTGGATGCGCTTCGTGCGCGTCTGGATGCGGAACGGCAAGCCCTGCTCGCGGCTCATTTCACCGAAGTCGACGGCATATCGGAAAGCGAACGCGCGCGGCTGGAGGAACTCACCGCGGAGCTGATCAACCGCATCGTTCAGCTCCCTTCACAGCGCTTACGCCACGCCCGCAAGCTCCGGCGGCAGCTCGAAGGGCTCGCCGCATTACGGGATTTCTTTGGCCTTGACGCGGATGAAGAGGAGCACAAGTCTTGAAGCTTCTTCGCATCGGGAGCCGTGGAAGTAAGCTAGCCCTCTGGCAGGCCGAGCATATTCGCCAGCGACTTGTGCGCGACTGCGGGGCCAAATCCGAAATTGTCGTCATCAAGACCTCGGGCGATAATTTTCAAATCGCGCCCATTGCGGAAATCGGGGGGAAGGGAATTTTCATAAAGGAAATCGAGGACGCTTTGTTCGACCAGCGCGTCGATATAGCGGTACACAGCATGAAAGATGTGCCGACGGTCAGTCCGCGCGGCCTTTGCTTTCCTGCGATCACGAAGAGGGAAGACCCTCGGGATTGCCTGGTCTCGCGTGATAGTGAATCCTTGGCGGACTTGCCGTTCGGCGCGCACGTGGGAACAAGCAGCTTGCGGCGCCAATCGCAGCTCAGATATTTTCGCAAGGATTTGCAAGTCGCGGAAATGCGCGGAAACGTGGATACCCGCCTGCGGAAACTGGAAACGGAAGAATTTGACGCGATCGTGGTGGCCAAGGCCGGCCTCGACCGGCTCGGATTAAGCGATAGAATCGCGGAGGTGATCGCGCCGGAAATTATTCTCTCCGCGGTCGGCCAGGGCGCGCTCGCAATCGAAGCGCGCGTAGGCGATGAAGCGCTCCGCGAAATGCTGGCCTCGTTCGACGATGGTGAAACTCGCGCCGCGGTCACAGCCGAACGCGCGTTGCTTGCCGAATTGGAAGGCGGGTGCCAGGTCCCGCTGGGTGCATGGGGACGCATTGAGAACGGCGAACTGCGCCTCGACGCGCGCGTGCTTGCTGCTGACGGATCGGAGTGTATCGCGCGGAGCACGAGTGGCTCTGCTGCCGCCAACCCTGACGAAATCGGCCGGCGTCTGGCGCGTAATTTATTGGATGCGGGTGCGGACCGGCTGCTAAAGTTGGCGGGAAGGAGCGTCGGTGGAATCTAACGGCACATTGGCGCACAACACGTCGCCGGGAAATGCATTGTCAGGCAAGCGAATCGTCATCACGCGCGCTCCCGGCCAGGGCGAAGATTTGCGCGCGGAACTGCGCCTGGCAGGCGCGCACGTGATCGAACTGCCATGCGTGGAATTCCGCGAACTGCAAGAGACCAATGATCTCGACCAAGCCATTGGAACCCTCGGTGATTATGCGTGGCTGCTCTTCACCAGCCAGAATGCGGCCAGATTTTTTGCGCGCCGCGCTCGCGCTTTGGGGTTCGATCTTGCGAAACTGCCTAAGCAGCACCCTCGTGTCGCGGCAATCGGTCCCGCAACCGCTGAGGCCGCGAGGGCGGAAGGATTCCCAGTTGATTTTGTTCCGGATGCGGGGACTGGCCGGAGCTTTGCCGGCAATTTCAAGGACTGCGTGCGCAGCGTGGCGGGAATGGAAGTGAAAAATCCGGTCGTGGGATTTGTTCGCGGCACCGCGGGAATGAAGGTGCTTCTGCCGCGGAGCGATTTGGCGCTTCGCGATCGCGGCGCTGCCGATTGGATGGAAGTGCTACGTGACGCGGGCGCGGAAGTCACTGCTGTCGCTGCCTATCGAACCTGTATGCCGGAATCGCTTGCCGGGTCGCATTTAGAGCGGATCCGTCGTGAAAGAACGGACTGTTTTATTTTTGCGAGTCCGTCCGCGTTCGAGAATTTTGCAAAGTCCATAGGTCTCGACGACCTGCGGCGCTTTGCTTCCACCTCCGCCTTCGCGGCAATTGGCCCCACGACGGCGTCGGCGATTCGCGCTGCCGGAGTTCGCTGCGCGATTGAATCCACGGAGCCGAACGCCAAGTCGTTGACCAACGCGATCGCCAAATACTTTAGCTCTGCGCCACGCGAATCTTCGCAACCGGGAGTCAGGCCGGCATGAGTTTTCCAACCCATCGGCCCCGGCGCTTGCGGCGCACGGAAGCGATTCGTAACCTCGTCCGTGAGACCCGCCCATCAACGGAGGGCTTGGTTTATCCCATGTTCGTGTGCCCCGGGAAAAGCGTGCGCATCGACGTAAGCTCAATGCCGGGAATCGCGCAGCAATCCGTGGACAAGGTTGTCGAGGAAACGCGTGAAGTAGCGGATTTAGGCATCCCAGCTGTGATCCTTTTTGGCTTGCCTGAACACAAAGACGAAAAGGGAAGTGAAGGCTACATCGCGTCGGGAGTCGTCCAGCGCGCCGTCGAGGCAATTCGCAAAGCTCGGCCCGAACTGCTTGTAGTCACCGACGTCTGCCTCTGCGAATATACGGATCACGGGCATTGCGGCGTTATCAAGAATGAAGAAGTCCTGAATGATCAAACAGTTGAATTACTCGCGGAAATGGCTCTTTCGCATGCACGCGCGGGCGCGCAAATCGTGGCGCCTTCAGACATGATGGACGGGCGCGTGGCGGCCATCCGCAAGAAGCTTGACGTCGCGAGCTTCGCGGACGTCGCCATACTTTCTTATGCGGCGAAGTACTGCTCCGGATTTTATGGCCCGTTTCGTGAAGCAGCGCAATCGGCGCCGCAGTTCGGTGACCGCCGCAGCTACCAGATGGACCCCGCGAATGCGCGCGAGGCGCTGAAGGAAGTCGCGTTGGATTTGCAAGAGGGCGCGGACATGGTCATGGTAAAACCAGCGCTGCCTTATCTGGACATTATTCATGGCGTCCGCGAAGCGTTCGACGTGCCCGTCGCGGCGTACAACGTCAGCGGCGAATACGCAATGGTGAAAGCGGCGGCGCAAAATGGGTGGATCGACGAGAAACGCGTGGTGCTTGAGATTTTCACTGCGATTCAGCGCGCGGGCGCTTCCGTTGTCCTTACCTACCATGCGAAGGATTTGGCACGCTGGCTGAAGGCCTGCTGAGCGTCAATGGCTCCCGAACCTCGTGCACAGAAGAAAAATCCAAAAACCAAAGTCATTCTGCAACGTGCCGAAGCATCGCTCGTCAGCGGCGTGAACAGCCCGGTTCGCGCATTCAAGTCAGTAGGTGGCGAGCCGCTGATTGTGGACCACGCATTGGGCGCGCACTTATGGGACGCGGACGGCCGCGAATTCATCGATTTCATCGGCTCCTGGGGCGCGCTGATTCTGGGACATGCGAATCCCGCAATCGTCGCCGCTATTCAGGAGCAGGCAGCGCGCGGAACCAGTTTTGGCGTCACCACTGAACTCGAAGTCGATCTTGCCGAGCGCATCAAGCGCGCGATTCCTTCCATCGAGAAAATCCGTTTCGTCAGCTCGGGTACCGAAGCGACCATGTCTGCCGTGCGGTTGGCTCGTGGGTTCACGAAGCGCGATTTCATCCTGAAATTCGAGGGCTGCTACCACGGACATGCCGACAGCTTTCTTTCCGAGGCCGGCTCCGGCCTTGCAACGCTCGGCATCGCTTCAAGCCCTGGCGTGCCGGAATCGCTAGCAGCTCTGACGCTCAACGCGCCCTACAATGACGTCACTGCGGTCGAAAAACTTTTTGCGGCGCACCGAAACAAAATCGCCGCCGTGATTGTTGAACCGGTGGCCGCGAACATGGGGGTTGTGCCACCGATGCCCGGATTTCTCGAAGAGCTGCGGGAAATCACTCGCCGCGCGGGCGCATTGCTGATTTTCGACGAAGTAATCACCGGATTCCGGCTATGTTACGGTGGCGCTCAGTCAATCTATGAAATCGAGCCTGACCTGACGACGCTCGGTAAAATTATCGGCGGCGGCTTACCGGTGGCCGCGTATGGAGGCCCCGCCGAAATCATGAATCACATCGCTCCGCTCGGTTCCATATACCAGGCTGGAACGCTCGCAGGCAATCCGCTCGCGATGCGCGCCGGAATCGAGGCCTTGAAGCAGCTCGAACTGCCGGGCTTTTACAATGAGCTGAACACCAAATCTGAGCGATTCGCAGCGGAACTTCGCCACGCTGTCCGCGAGTCTGGAGTTGCGGCGCAAGTGAATTCCATCGGCTCGCTCGCAACTTTGTTTTTCACCGACGCGTCCGTGCACAGCTATGCTGACGCGAAAAAATCTGACACGCGCCGTTTCGCCGCATTCTTCCGGGCAATGCTCGAACGGGGCGTTCTGCTCGCCCCCTCGCAATTCGAGGCGTTATTCATTTCCGCTGCGCATAGGGAGGCGGATCTTGGTCATACGGTCGAAGCCGCTGCCCAAGCTCTGCGAGCTATTTCCGAAGCGCCAATGCGCTAAGAGCATTTCTCTGAGAGAAATTCCCGGTTCAACTTACCGTTCACAACTTGCCACCTTTCATGACGAACGTCACATACTCGATCTCCTCAATGTCGTCGAGTGGATACGGATGCGGTCCCCTGTGATAGTAACAAAGGTCTACGTAGCTAGAGGGTACTCCGAATCCAACATACACTGTTAGGATTAGGCACTTCCGTTTTTCGTATACTTATACTGATTGTAGTAGTCAAAGGTATGTGGAACGGGTCAGAACATAATCGTATTGCATCTACTAAATCTAGTATTTTGTGAGTATTAGAGTCACTGTAGGAAGTAGTCCGTACTTTGGCAGATTAGGTGCACCGGTTTCAAAGGCGACCCGGGTGAGTCATTCGCCAAACCTGATTTCCCTTTGGGGTCTATGGGTCCATTAAGGGCTTCAAAATCTCTTGTGAGGTGGCCGAATGCGCTCGTATAGTCAATTTCTGCGACAGATAACCAGGAATGTACTGGGAATTTTGAGCGTTTTGTTTTTTATTGCTGTCATGGCCGGAGTCACTTGTGCCCAGGCAGTCACAGGCACAATTACCGGCCAAGTAACTGACGAAACTGGCGCAGCCGTTCCCGGCGCGACGGTTGACGCGGCAAACCGCGGAACGGGCGTTACTGTGACAAAGACGAGCAACTCAGACGGGGCGTATGCGTTCGTCAATCTGCCGGTCGGGATTTACGATGTCACGGCGTCGAAGACTGGGTTTCAGACTTTCAAGGTCGTGGGAATTAAGCTCGATGCTGGTGCAGTTTACACCAGTAACGTCAAGTTGCAGGTAAGCACCGTCTCCCAGACCGTTACGGTAGAAGCTAATGCGTTGCAGGTTCAGACTGCAAACACGCAGCTTGGCACCGTCATTTCGGGGAGCGATATCTCGAACATGCCGTTGATAAACCGTAATCCCCTCGCTCTCATGCAAACCGAGCCGGGCGTCATGGCTTCCAACGATCGCTTCGGCACAAACTCAGTGAACGGCAGCCAGACCCAGCAGAACAGCTATCTTATAAATGGCACGGATTTCAATGACATAGCGTTGAATACTCCCCTGACGGGGCCCTTGGCGCCGAATCCTGATGCCATTGGGGAAATGAGCATCGTCACGAGTACGCTCAATCCAGAATACGGCCGAAACTCCGGTGCAATTGTGAACCAGGTCGTCAGGTCGGGCTCGAATGCTTTCCATGGGAATGCAAGCGAGTTCTATCGCGACACATTCCTGAACACCAGAGATGCTTTTAATACGGCCGCAGGAGCAGGCCCCCAAATCTTCCACAGGCACATTTTCGACGGGACTATCGGCGGCCCGATCATCAAGAATCACCTTTTCTTTTTCGGTTCCTATGAAGGCTTGAGGCAGCGGTCTGCTGCGGCTCCGACCGTGACCAACATCTACTCCAACGCGCAATTAGCGGGCAACTTCGGTGCAGGGACATTTGACGTCGTTATGCCCACAACGGATGCGAACGGCAACCCGGTACCTCAGCCAGGCCAAGTGGGCTTCGTGGACCCTCGAACGGTATCGCCCATTCCGGAATTCGGGGACCAGTGTCCAACGAGCGGCCCGGCATGCGCAGCTGGCACGCCTTACGGTAACCTTGTCAATAGCTCAGGGACTGTTTTTCCGGGCTTTGGCAACGGTCTATTCGCGTCGGGCAACATCCCTACTCAGGATTTCAACACCACTGCGTTCGGTTACATTAGTAAGTTTAATCCGACTCCAAACGTTGGAACGGATCAATTTGTTGCGCAGTTCCCGGCGCCTAGCACCGTGAATCAGGAACTCTTCCGAATTGATTACAACGCCAGTTCGAAGGATTCCTTCTGGGGTTATGGCTACGTTGAAAAGCAGAATTCAACCTCCGTGCTCCCCTTCACGGGCGCTACCGTCCCTGGATTTCCGTCAAAGCAGAGCGAGGGCATCTACAACTACACGGTCTCGTGGAACCATGTGTTTAACGCGGAAACGCTAAACGACCTGCGTGTCGGCTATACGCGGTTTAATTTTCAGGCGGTAGAGCCTTTGACCCCCGTTTTGCCGTCGTCAATCGGATTCGCGATTAGTCCGCAGACCGGGCTCACCGGGGCCGGCCTACCGGCCGTTGCTATTAATGGAGGTCCGACATTCGGGTTCAGCACCAACGGTCCCCAGCCCCGGATTGATCAGAATTACCAGGCGAATGACGACTTCTCGCACACGATGGGCAACCACCAGTTCAAGTTCGGCATGGACGTACGGAAATTTTCCGAGGACAATCCGTTCTTCGCCAGAGAAAACGGTTCTTATGGCTTTGCCGGAAACGGCATATACTCCACTACGGACCCGTTTGCCGATGCACTGCTAGGTTTCCCAGATTCCTATAATCAAACCAGTGGCGGCCTAAACGACTTCTCGGCGATGATGTTTTACACGTATGCGCAGGACTCTTGGAAGGCGCGGGCGAACTTAGTTGTGAATTATGGCCTCGGCTGGGAGATTAACACGCCGTTTACGGATCACTTCAACGGAGGTGTCGGCATCAATTGTTTCCGTCCGGGCGAGCAATCGTCGGTGTTTCCTACGGCGCCGGTGGGCTTGGTTTTCCCGGGTGACGCGGGTTGTTCGTCTGCTGGATATTCAACCAAGTTCACTAATTTCGGGCCACGATTGGGTTTCGCGTGGTCTCCCGACCTTGGATGGCTATCGGGCGGTCCGGGGAAATTGTCGGTGCGAGCTGGTGTGGGAATCTACTATGACCAGATCGAAGAGGAAGGGTTCCTGCAAAACTTGACCGCGCCGCCTTTCCAACTGAGCAGTTCCGGATTCAAGGATGTCGGCGGAACGGCGGCTTTCCAGAATCCTTTTGCCGCTGTCGAGTGCCTGGACCAACAGAATCAGCCCATTGCCGGATGCAAGCCGATCAATGCTTCGAACGGGAAGCCGCTGGCTGTTACCTCCATTGCGAACAAGTTTCCGTTCACCTCGCCCGCGAAAGGTGCGACGAACATTGATTTTGCGTCGTTCTCGCCGATGTCGTTGAACTTGGTCGATCCTAACTACGGCGTGCCCTATGCGGAGAACTACAATCTAACGGTTCAGAGGCAGATCGGGAGCGCAATTGTCACTGTCGGCTACGTCGGCGCAGTTGGTCGCCATACGGAGAGAGCCACGGAACTGAATCCGTTGCTCAATGCGTTCCAGTGCGCTCAAACAGCAGACTCTTGCGGCTCGCCTGACCAGTTTGGATCTAAAGAGGCGCTTTATAAGTTTCCTGGGCAGACCTCCGTCATATCAGGTCAGCCTATCTTCTTTGCGTCGCTGGCACAGCAGGGGTCGGACGGCAACTCGCACTACAACGCACTGCAAGCTTCCGTTCAGAAATCGTTATCCCACGGACTGGATTTTCTGGTGGCCTATACCTGGGCGCACTCCATCGATGACTCATCGAGCCTAGAAGATGCGGCGTTCAACGGGCCAGGTACGAATACGTTCCTCCCGGCACTGAACTACGGGGATTCTGCGTTCGATGCCCGGCAACGGCTGGTGGTGAGTTTCGATTACCAGCTTCCGATGCCCAGTGCGTGGACAGGCAGTGGTTTTGGCCGCCGGGCGCTGAAGGGTTGGAGGATTTCCGGAATCACAACCGCGCAAACGGGCTTTCCGTTTAGCGTCCTCAACTTCAATTTCACGTCCTTAACCTGTAATGAATTTGAGTTCTTTTCATGCCCGGATAACCTGCAAACCAGCGCCCCGCTCGTTATCACCAACCCGAGAGACCAGACAGGGTCGCGGTATTTCAACAAGAACGCCTTTACCTTCCCGGCGCTGGGGACGTTCGGCAATGTTGGTCGTAACCCGATTCATGGCCCCGGCCTATGGGATACAGATATGGCTGTTTACAAGGACACGCAGATCACCGAGAGGATGAGCCTGCAGTTGCGTATAGATGCACAGAATGCATTCAACCATGTGTCTTTCAACAACCCGAGCGGGAACATTGATTCCTCCCGGTTTGGCCGGGTCAGTTCCGACTCTGTTGAGGGGCCAAGGATTGTGCAGCTGGGCGCTCGCTTCATCTTCTAATCCGGGAAGTTCTCAACTTGAGACAGGGCTGATCGTTTCTGATCGGCCCTTTTTTTTGCCTCGGCTTACACCAGCGTAGTGCATCCAACCTGGGAAGATGGGTTCTTCAAATTACTGAAGATTTGCACTCTCGGGTAGGACGTCTCGATTGGGGTTTTTGCCAATCCGCTGAAAATACCGAACGTACTAGTTCCCTGGCCTGGCTATACCATTGCTCATAGCCCGGTTGTCCGCTGAAATAGGCATTCAGAGGAGACCAAGGGCCATGGTGCTAGCAACAGCAATCCTTCTTCTGCAGTTTTCGGCATTCCCAGGGACTTCCAATCCGGCGCACCCTTCACCTGGGCCAAATCCAGCTGCGCACCCTGCCAAATCGTCTCCGGACAGCAAGAAGGCCTTTCCCGGGGTTACCGCGCCCGCGGATGGACTCACGACCAGCGAGGCCGTGCCGGAGGGCGTCTCACAGCCGCCGCGCCCAAACGAAATCACCGCCAGCGCCTCCTTATCCGAGATCTATTTGCCTCCGCCTCCGGCCTTTCGCCCGAAGATTGAGCCCGTCGAGCGCACCAACCGACTGTGGTTTGCACTGACCGCCGCGGAACACGGTACAGCGTCATTTGACGCGTGGTCCACTCGCAGAGCCGTTTCGCAAGGA
>DASZCH010000104.1:0-19357 GCA_035943235.1 Candidatus Acidiferrales bacterium | reverse complement strand
CCTTTCATCTGCGGAGGCTTCCAACTCCACCGCGCGGGGGAAAACGATGTTGTTTTCGAGCACCGGCAACAATACGTACACCGTTCCGGCGCAGCGGCAGTTCTCCGCTCGTTCACAGCTTCGATACGTCGAGAGGCGGCCCCAGCCACTTCATGCCGTGCGCTTCTACGATTTTCGCATCCACTACCTGCTTGCTAGAGAGGGTAAAGAAATCTTCCATCTGGCCAGCCGGCGTGAACCCCATCAGCATCCGTCCCGGCTTCTCACCGACGTAGGCCCACACATGGGGCACATTCCGCGGCGCGAGTATGGAATCGCCGGGCCGAAGCGTGAAGCGCTCGTCGCCTACCTCGATCACCACCTTGTTGCCCTCAATGAGGTAGAACCATTCTTCTTGTGCGTAGTGCAGATGGCGCACCGGCCCGCCTTGCGGAACATTGCGATGCTCTACCAGAAAGAAACCGGCTTGGGTGTCTTTGGTAAGGACCTTGAAATCCAGGTGCGTGCCTGCGCGCGGCCCATGATGATCTGTCCCAGTCGCGTCCGCACCCGCGGCGACAAACACTGGCTTTCCCAGCGGGCTTGCAACTTCAGCGAACGATCTCAACGGCGAGGCAAAAGGCAGCGCCACCGCTACCTTTAGGAAATTACGGCGTTCGGCGCTTCTCATGGCAGAAATGTCACTCCTTGCCCGCGCGACCTACGCGCGCACGGTGCACAATTTGAGGCACTGCTAGCCAGCGCAGAGAGTAGCGCAGATAGTACTCAAGCTGCAAATGGCACGAACATTGGCACTCGTGGAATCGTTTGAACTTCCCGGATGACGGGCAAATCGGAAACTATCTGCAGATAAATTCGTACGATTTTCGCCGCTCGTGTCGTTGAGTCCGGAGTGTTGAGTCGAGTGCCTCGGCTTGGCTGGATTGTCAATTCGGATGGTTGCGGGGGTCGCGGAAATTACTGAAAGGGAAAGATTTTTTGGTTGCGGGGGTCGGATTTGAACCGACGACCTCCGGGTTATGAGCCCGACGAGCTACCAGGCTGCTCCACCCCGCGGAAGCATCATAGCGGAAGCGCGAGGGGCGGTCAAATCGGGGCCGCCAGTGGGGAATCTGCGCCGGCTCGCTGCACATAGCGGAAGTGCGAAGAGCGGTCGAATCGGGTCCACTTAGACGTCGAATAGCGGAGTTGCAATCACCAGGAACTGTACGGAGTGTTTTCGAAAGGCGACACGGCGTCGGAAGCGGAATGAACATCGGTGATTCCGCCGCTGGACGCTTCATCGGGGGTGAGGAGCAAATCGGAAGTGGCCACGGTCCAATCTTTTCCGCCTGTAATCGGATCATTCGGGACGACGCGCAGATAACCGGAGCTAACAAGATCATCGAGCGATTGCGGAGCCTGTTGCTTGTCGAGCGTGTACTGCTCGATGGCATCGCGCATCACGGATAAATCGTGATGCAGAGCCGCTTCTTTCGCTCGAGAGACAGAGCGATCGTAACGGACGGCCGCCATGGAAGCGAGAATCAGGATGATGGTCATCACGATCATCAACTCGATGAGCGTGAATCCCCGCGCGGGCGCACGACGCCGCCAAGCGGCACCCGAGGCCGTTCGTTGTGAGGTAAGCGGTGTGATTCGCGCGCGCATCAAAAAAACTTTCCTTGCGAAGCTGATTTACGAGCCTGTCTACCAATCCGAGTACTTCGTGCCGTCCAGCGCCGTGCCTGTTGACTTGCTGAAAACGTCGAAAACATCCTGGCCGCCCCAGTTGGTCGCATCCGCGTCGTCCTGCACGGAGCGCAAGCCCCAGTCAGCGTTGCCGGTCATGGGATCGACGGGAATGTGACGAAGAAAGCGGACATGACGGTCGGGCGCTCCGGCCAGTTGCACGCCGTCGACTAGTGTTTGCAAGTCCGGCGGATATCCTTCGGTTCCCAACTGGACGCGAATCAAATTATGGTCCGCGGCGTCTTTGTAGCGGTCGATGGCGTTGCGCATTTGCATCACGTCATAACGCAATTGCGCTTCGCGCTGGCGCTTGATTTGCACGCGCGCCATGGGCACGGCCATTCCGGACAGAACTATCAGGATTCCGCAGGCGACAATCAATTCGAGAATCGTCATGCCCGCCGCCGGAGGCATCGCCCGGCGTTTTTTGCGCGTTAAGGGATTTGCGAAAGCCTTGCGCATTACTGCACCTGAATCGTCGCGGTCCCGCTGGTGATGGCGACGGGCTTCTGTTGCGAATCGCGCGCGTTGACCTGCACGACCTGCAACTGCGATGTGCCGGGAGCAAGCGCCTTGATGACGATGCCGAGCAGCGTGCCAGTGCCGCTGATGCCCGGCGTGTTCGGGCGACGCGTGGCGGAGACGACGGCCTGGCCTTGCTGTTGATTCACTTGTTCGACGACCGCGATTTCCTGTGTGCCGCCGGAAAGGAATCCGCCATTGCGGATGTCCTCGATTTCGATCACCGAGGGATCGTATTTCAGGAGCAGCGGAATCGAAAACAGATCGTGCGCGTTGTCAACGGCCAGGCCAACCGTCATCGTGTCGCCCGGCTTTAGCGAAATCGCCGCCGGCTGAAATTGCAGCGACGTGGTCGCGGCCGGAGAGGTTGCCGCCGGCGCGCCGGGAGTGGGAGTCGCGTTCGGCGGAGCAGTGGCGGGACTTGGTCCGTCGCCGTTCTTCTGATAAACGCGCACATTCGCGTCCGTGCCTGCCGCCAGCGTGCGTAGATCGTTTGCGGTGATGCTGGGCATTCGGACGACGTGCGGAGTGAGCGCGATGAGTACTTCGTCGTCCTCGATTTTATTGTCCTCGCTGGTAAAGAAATACCTCAAAAAGGGAATGTGGGCGACGCCTGGCCATCCGCTCAGTGACTTGGTCTGATTTCGCGTAATCAGCCCGCCGAGGATATTCACTTCGCCGTCCCGCAGGCGAATGTCAGCGGGGCCGATGGACCGCTTGCTAATAATTGGCTCCTGAATTCCACCGAAACTCTGCTGTCCGGTAACTGACGAAACCTCAACCGAGTAGTTCAAGCTGACGTCGCCATCGGGATGCACGCGGGGCGTGACGGAAACGATCACGCCGACATCCTGATACTGGAATTGCGTGTTCGATATCAGCGCGTTTGTACCGGTGGCGCCTGTCGGAATTCCGAAACTGCCTTGCGCAAAGGGTATTTTATCTCCGATGGATAGTTTCGCGGTCGCGCCGTCGGTGATGCGAATCGTCGGGTCCTGAATGATTCGCGTAGTGCTGTCGGTGAGCAACGCGTTCAACGTCGCGCCCGGCAGCGTCAGGCTGTAGTCCGCCGTGGAGAGGTGTTTCAGGTTATTCAGTGTGACCTCGGGAACGGCGGTGGTGGGTGTTCCGTTGGTGCCCGTGGACGAAGTCGTCTGGCTGGGCTGGATCGCGCTTCGCGGAGTAAACGCCAGAGTCGCACTTTGCGGCGGCTGGATGCCCAAATCACGCTCGCGATCGAACCGCGCTTCGAGGACGTCGATCTGAATCACTACCTCGGGTTTCGCCTTGTCGAGCGAGTCTATGATTTTGCTCGCCAGCATCAGCTTGTCCGGCGTGGTGCGCATCACGATGGCGTTGTCAGAGGCGACCGCTTGCAGCCGCGTAATATCCAGCAATTGCCGAAGGCCGTTAGTGATCTCGGTGAGCTCCGCGGGCGTTGTGGTGTTCCGCAAATAAAATGTTTGCACTTCCTCGTCTTCCAGTTCGCGCCGCTTCTGGACATTGTCCGTGGCGACCAAAATAATATTGCTCGTCACGGGCTTCCAGAAGGCGCCCGCTTCCAGGGATACCGCGTCGAGCGCTTGCTCGAGGGTCACATTGGGCAAATCCACGGTGATGCGGCGCGAAACGAAGCTCGGATCGAAGATGACGCTCAATCCGGCGAGCTGGCCAATCGTTTCGAAGATCACTCGCGCGTCATTCGTATTTCTAAAGCTAATGGGCGCTCGCGAGAGAGGTTTTAATTCCGGCGGAGCGGACATCAGTCCCGTGTCTTCCGGAGGGGCCACGCCGACGGCTTTCGGCTCTTCCGCATTTTTCACTTTGGCGATCAGGTCGAGAGTTTTCTGCGCCTCCTGCGCGGCGATGGCGCTGGCGGGGTCAATCGTTTCCGCTTTCTGGAATTCGGCGAGAGCCAATTCCAGTTGACCTTTATTGAGGGCTTTTTCGCCTTGTTCGACGTGGAATTGCCCGGCTTCGAAGCGCGCGCGAATGCTGCGCAATTTGTAGTCGGCGTTGCCCGGATCGGTTTTCAACGCCCGGGTGTAGGAAACGACGGCCGTATCGTAGTCTCCGGCGAGCTCAGCTTTTCGGCCGACTTTGAAATCCTGGTTTCCTTTGGGGCATCCGGCGGCGAATGCAGCGACAAACACCACAAAAGACGCCATTAAGGCGCGACGCAAATCGGCCCTCCTCGATGAAAGGAATTTCCTGGCAAGTCTAGCATCGAGGGTAGGATGCAACAAGCAAACCACGCGTTGTCGTTACCAAAGACGCCACTCCCTATCGGTACAGAGGAAATTCATGCTCACTAAATCATGGTTGTGACTCTGAGGTTGGGCTCAGCGATTGCGGAGCGGCACGCTTCCAGTTTCACTAGTTTTGATTTTCGCTTCGGGAAAGGCGTCCGGGGGATAGTGTTCACTTTTGCACAGTGTTGTAGGGTAGCGAACAGACACGGAGTGGGATTCGTGCCATGCTAACGCGCACATCAGTCAACTTGGGAGTCAGCGATGTCTCGCGTCGACGGAGACGGCACGTTTGATATCTTTCGTCATCACGAGCAGGGGCCGGTGTGGGTGCAAGCTGTACGCAGCCGTGACGAAGCCATACGCTTGATAACGCAATTATCCGCCGAACACCCCACGCAAGTTTTCCGCGTTTGGGATCCTCGAAACGCGAAGTTTGTGGACTTGCCTGCCGAGCCGCACGACGCTGGAGAAACAACCACCGAGTAAATGCGTTTGAAGTGCGCCTGGAACGCCGGTGCGGGAAATTTCGAGCGACGAAATTTCTGCAGAGGTTATATCAGGGAGTACGCGACGTAACGTCAATTGACAGCGAAGAAGTCTTCGCCGTGCACGACCGCTTCAACGGCATTCACGAGTGCATCGCCCGCCCTGGTCTTTGCTACGTAGGCTCGAATCCCAAGTCTCTTGGCCTCGTCGATGTAACGCTGGTCAACGCTGGAGGATAAAATCACGATGGCGGACTCGGGCGACTTCGTCTTTATGCCGCGCGCGGCGTCGAAACCATTTAGCACGGGCATGGCCACGTCGAGGACGACGACGTCGGGATGCAAACGCTGAGCTTCTTCAATCGCTTCCGCGCCGTCCTTCGCTTCTCCGCAGACCTCGAGTTGGGGATCCTGCTGCAGAGTGGAGCGCACTATCTGGCGAACGAGAGGGTGGTCATCCGCGATCAGAATCCTGACTCGTGGATTGGCTTCCGGACACATACGTCATCTTAGAAGCCGCGGGCATTCTGCTGAATACCGTGAAAGGAGTATTTGTTGCGATTGGTAGCCCTACAGTGATGGGCGAACGCGGGCACGACGCGTGAAATTGAAGGATTTACGTCAGGCGCGCGGCAAGATTCAGAATGCGCGGGCCGACCGGCAGGAGCAAAATCTTGCCCGGTCCGGAAAGGCGCCGGCCGGCCGCTACGGGTGGCTATTTCTGACGCGGGGCGAGCTGAGAATCGGAGAGCGCGGCTATATTTTTCCCCAGAAACCGAATACAACAGCGCCCACCAGAAAAGCGAATGACACGGCATGATTCCATTTGACGCCTTCGCCCACATACACCCACGCGAAAACGACGAAGACGCAAAGCGTGATTACCTCCTGAATGATTTTCAATTGAAACAAAGTGAATTCGCCATAGCCGATGCGGTTCGCGGGGACTTGGAAGCAGTATTCGGCGAACGCGATCAGCCAACTGATGACGATGGCGGCGAGAAGCGGCGCCTTGCGGTATTTCAGATGACCGTACCAGGCAATGGTCATAAAGATGTTCGAGCAAATAAGAAGCAGGATGGTTTTCATGGTGTGGAATCGTATCACGGGCGCAATTTGTAGGTTCCGATTGCGCTCGATGGCGAAATAGGAACGCCCCGCTGCAGCAGGTCAGCTTGCTTATCCCGCGGCGCGGCGGATATCATGCTGACGGTGAAGCCTGCGACGAAATCCCCGGCCAAAAAAGACGCCCCGGCTGTGAAGATTGTGGCTCAGAATCGCGCCGCCTCTTACAATTACGAGCTTCTCGACAAATACGAGGCCGGCATGGTTCTGGTCGGCACCGAAGTGAAAACTCTGCGCGAAGGGAAGGGAAGTCTGCGCGACGCGTATGCCGAAGCTCGCGGCGGGGAACTGTGGTTGATGAATTGCCACATCCCCGAATATCAGCCCGGCGGCCCGTGGAATCACGGGCCCTTGCGCGCGCGCAAGCTGTTGCTTACTCGGCGCGAAATCGACAAGTTGAGCGTTCAAGTGCAGCAGAAAGGCCTTACCCTGATTCCGCTGAAAATTTATTTTCGCGACGGCATGGCGAAATGCGAGCTTGCGCTGGCGCGCGGGAAAAAAGATTGGGATCGCCGCGCCGCTGAACGCGAAAAAGAAGACAAACGCGAGGCCAAGGATGCGATGCATCGCTATAGACGCCATTAAAAGCAATACAAAATGAAAGGAGAACATGGAAATCCAATTGGATGCTCAGCCATTTTCATCCGTATCCGCGGATGCGGTTGTTAGTTACGTTTTTGGTGATAAAGAAGCGTGTTTCGAGGGAACTGTCGCGGAACTCGACCGCGCGCTCGGCGGCAAAATAAAACCTCTCGCTGAGAGTGTGGAACTAAGCGGCAAACCTCTGGAAATGATTTTGGTGCATTATCCCGCGGGGCTCGCTGCCAAAAGATTACTTTTGGTCGGCGCGGGGAAGCCGGAGAAGTTTTCGCACGCGCAGTTGCGCAAAATCGCCGGAGCTGCGCTGCGTTATTTGAAAGCCCGAGGCGTGAAAACTTTCGCATTTCTACCTGCCGAAAACGATCGTAATCCCGGGGCCGCGCAAGCGATTGCCGAGGGCCTGTTACATGCGGATTACGAATCGGATAAATATCAAACGCAGAAAAAGAATAACAAGGCCATCGATCGCGTTTCGCTGCTCGGATTTGCGGCGTCTGCTCGCGGAGAAACCGAGACGGCCATTGAACGCGCGAAAATCATCGGCGAGTCGGAGAACTTCGCGCGCGACCTGATCAATGAGCCTTCGAATCGGCTCACTCCGCGCATGCTGGCCTCTCGCGCCGAAGACATGGCAAAAGAAGCCGGCCTCGAAATCGACATTCTGGATGAAAAACGAATCGCCGAATTGAAAATGGGAGCACTCCTTGGAGTGGCGCAGGGAAGCGATGAGCCGCCGCGTGTGATTGTGGTGCGTTATCGGCCCGCGCAAAAAAAAGCCGGCGCGCCTGTGCTCGCGCTGGTCGGCAAAGCCGTTACCTTCGACACGGGAGGCATTTCCATCAAGCCCGCCGCCAATATGGAGGAAATGAAGACTGACATGAGCGGCGGAGCTACCATGCTCGCTGTGCTCCGCGCCCTCGCCCGCCTCAAACCATCCATCGAAGTCATGGCCGTGGTTCCCGCCACCGAAAACATGCCGGGCGGTCGCGCGCAAAAGCCCGGCGACGTCCAAATCGCCATGTCCGGCAAGTCCATTGAAGTGATCAACACAGACGCGGAAGGCCGCCTTATTCTCGCCGACGCCATCACCTACGCGAAAAAACTTGGCGCGACTCATCTGATCGACGCCGCCACTCTTACCGGAGCCATCGTTGTCGCGCTCGCCAACGTTCACGTCGGCGCCTTCGGCACGCCACGCGAGTTTCTTGACCGCGTACTCGAAAGCGCCCGCGCCACCGGCGAAAGAATGTGGCCCATGCCCATCGACGACGAATACGAAGAGATGATCAAGAGCAAAATCGCGGACATTCGCAACACCGGCAGCGGCAAAGGCGGAGGCTCGATCACTGCGGCGTGGTTCCTCAAGGAATTCGCCGAAGACATGCCGTGGGTGCATCTCGACATCGCCGGCACCGCGTGGCGCGACGACGCGAAACCGTGGTCGGCCTCCGGCCCTACTGGCATCGCGGTTCGCACCCTGATCGATTTTGCGATGAAAATGTGAATTCGTGTTTTGGCCGGGCGGACTTTCTCGCGCTTCAGAGGTCCGCGGCCTTGTGGAACTACATCTTTTCGGGGGCTTCGACGCCGAGTAGGTCGAGGGCAGTTACGAGTTGCTTTTCGACGAGGGCGCTCAACAGCAGGAGGAAAGTTTTCTTGGCGCGGTCTTCCTCCGAGAGAATGTGATGCTTGTGGTAAAACAAATTGAATTGCTGCGCGAGTTGAAACGCGTATTTCGCAATGAACGCAGGCTCGTGCGTGCCGGCCGCGGCTTCGACCTGCGCGCCAAGCGAGCCCGCAAGCAGCAAGAGTTCCCAAAGATCGTTGCCGTCAGGAGGGGCGAGCAGACGTTGCGCCGTGGCGGCGTCGGCGGTTTCTTCGAGGCGTTCGAGAGGGAACTCCGGCTCCTGTTCGCGCAATTTGCGGAAAATGTTCCGAGCGCGGACGACGGCGTATTGCACGTAGGGGCCCGTCTCGCCTTCAAAGCTGAGCGCGTCCTTGAAATCGAAGGCAATGATTGTGGCGCGCGTGAATTTCAGCAAAAAGTAACGCAGGGCGCCAATGGCAATCGCATGCGCCACGCCGGCGCGTTCGTTGTCCGAGAAATCCCTATGCCGCACATCCACCTCGGCACGCGCGCGCTGTTCGAGCTGGTCGAGTAAATCGTCCGCCTTCACGCCCTGGCCTTTGCGGCCGCTAACTTCGACGTATGGCTTCTTGGCTTCTTCCGCTGAAAGTTGATAGCCCATTTCCGCGGCGCAGCGCGGCGTGAGCGCAACCATCTCGTAGGAGAAGTGCACGGAGCGATCCGCTTCGGCATTGAATCCGAGGGCGCGCAATCCCGCGACGACAACTTGCTGCGGATAAGTTTGCCGCGAGTCGATGACATTGAAGACCTCGTTGGCGCGGCCGAACGCGGGCGCGTCGGGCGAGCCGCCTTCGCTGCAGGTGATCCAAAGTTTCCGGCCGTCGGGATACGCGAGAAACGGGGCGTAGTAAAAATCCTTGCCGAGCAAACCGAATTTCCAAAGCTGGTAGGCGATATCTTTTCCGACGTAGGTGACCGTGCCATTGGAACGGACGATTATTTTTGCGTCGGCGTCGTCATTTGAATCGCCCGGTTCGTTCGACTCTTTTTCTGGCGGCAGGGGCATGACCCAGCAGCCCGCATTCTTGCCGGCAGCCGCTTTTTGAATCGCGCCGCGCTCGATGAGCTTCTGAAACGCGGCGTCCCAGAATTTCAAATGCAGGATTTCGCTTTCGCGCGGGAGAAGGTCATATTCAATTTCGAGACGGCTCATCGTTTCCAAGTGGCGGCGCACAATGGCGGTGGAAACGACTTCGGCCATTTCCGCGGCGTCGCCGGAGCCGTGCTCGATGGACTTAAGCGTTTCGCCGCGCAGTTCAAGACGGGATTTGTCTTCGTCGAGAAATTGCGTGACGCGCGCGTACAAATCCCAGCACAAATAATCGAATTGTGGTTGCGCGGCGAGCGCGCGAACTTCAGCCGCCATTTTCTTTTCCAGATGGATGAACGCGAGAACCACGTCGGCGACTTGCACACCGGTGTTGTCGATGTAGTTTTGTACTTCGACGCGGCGGCCCGTGTAGCGCAGCAGGCGCACAAAGGCGTCGCCGAGCACGGCATTGCGCAGATGCCCGATGTGCGCGGCCTTGTTGGGATTGATGTTCGTATGCTCGACGATTGCCTTCGGGGAATTTATTGAAGCGGCGACGGATTCGTGTCCGGCGGCGGCAGACGCGGCGCGGAAAAAGGCGGAGCGGTCGAGATAGGCGTTCAAGTATCCGGCGCCGGCGATTTCAAATCGGTCGACGCCGTCAAGTTTGCCAATGGTTGACGCGATTTCCTGCGCGATCTGGCGCGGCGCGCGTTTCAGACGTTTGGCGAGTTCGAAACAAACGGGCGACGCGATTTCGCCCATTTCGATTTGTGGCGGACGCTCCGTGACGACGTTGATGTCGAGCGAGTATTTCGCGCGGATGAAGGCCGCCAATGCCTCGCGAACGCGCTTTTCAATCGGCTGATACACGAATTCTCGTTTCGCAAAAAGGGTAAGCGATTATAGGGGCATCGAGGTTGGCAGTCAAAAAAACGCATCGGCCCGTTCGCCAGAGTCGCTTGGAGGAGGCAGCCAGTGGCGGTGAGGGAGAAAGCGGCGTCGAGCCCTGCCTGCCCGCCGCGGCGGGCAACCGGCATGCAGGCTCGGCGGCGGGGAGAAAGCGGCGTCGAGCCGCCGCACTCCAAAGGGGGAAGGCGCGAAAGCCTCAGGTCAGGCGTCGCAGAGACGGCGGCGCCCGGACCTGAGCTACAAAGGCGAAAGAGGAGGTCGCGCAGGTACACGGCGCGGGCCCGACTTTGAAACTGGGCCACTACGTGGGTTGCATGGGTGGCGGGCGTAACGTAGATTGGAGAGGATGCGGGAATTTGAGCCACTGGGGCTGTTGCGCAATCCACATTTGATGACGCTGGCAGCGGCGTTTTGGCCGCGGAAGTATTCGCATTTGCCTCCGACGCAGGCGCGATTGTTCGAGACGGAGCCGGAGACGCGCGTGCGCGCGGATTGCCACTGGCAGAGCGAGCCTTCGCGGCATCCGGCGCTGGTGCTGCTGCATGGGCTCGAAGGCTCGAGCGATTCGGCTTACATGCTGGGCACGGCGGACAAGGCGTTCGCGGCGGGATTCAGCGCGCTGCGTTTGAACCAGCGGAATTGCGGCGCGACGGAGGATTTGACGCCGACGCTTTACAACTCGGGGTTGAGCTGCGACGTCCGCGCAGTGGCGCTGGAGCTGATTGAAAAAGACCGCGTGCCGGAAGTCTTCGTGGCGGGATTTTCGATGGGCGGAAATTTGGTGTTGAAGATGGCCGCGGAATTCGGCGATGCCGCGCCGCGGGAGTTGCGCGCGGTGGTGGGGATTTGCCCGTCGGTGGATTTGGGCGCGTGCGCGGACGCGATTGACTTGCCGCAGAATCGGATCTACGAACATCATTTTGTGAAGCGGCTGAAGCGACGGATGCGCGCGAAGGCGGCGCTGTTCCCGGGGAAGTTTCCGCTGAATGGAATGGAGCGCGTTCGCACGGTGCGCGAGTTTGATGATGCGATTACGGCAAAGTTCTGCGGATTTCGAGACGCGAATGATTATTACGAGAAGGCGAGCGCTCTGGGAATGCTCGGAAAAATTCGGGTGCCGGCGCTGGTGCTGACTTCGCAGGACGATCCAATGATTCCGTTCCGGTCATTCGAGAACGCGGATTTACGCGCAAATCCTCATTTGGAATTCGAGGCGACACGGCATGGCGGGCATTGCGCGTTCATTTCGAAGGAGCGCGGGGAGGAACGTTTTTGGGCGGAGGAGCGGATTGTGGAATTTTGCAAGGAACACAGGGGAAGTGGGTAGTGACGAGTGGAATCGTGACCCTGCCTGAAAACGGCGTCAAGCCGCCGCACTCCATAAACGGAAAACCGCACCCTTCTAGCGGCACCCGCAGAAGAAGCCTCAGGTCAGGCGTCGCAGAGACGGCGCCACCGGGACCTGAGCTACAGAGAACGCTTTGCTTTGGCTCGGGTGTTTACTCTCTATCTCCCTGCGGCTTGCTTTTGGCAAGGGCGCGGCGCAAGCTCGACATTCATGCTGAAATTGCTGATGCGAAACGGGCATCGCCGCAAAAATGCCGACTAACGCACAGAAATCGACCGCGTTCCAAGTGTCCCAGCCAGACATTCCGGGAGTTCCGCGCACGAGAGCAGGGGCGAAAAAACGGCGGCAGATTTACATGTGGGCCGGTGGAGGCGCCGCCGGATTAATTTTGCTTGTTCTGATGGTTTGGTGGGTGCGCGCTGCAACGCGATTCACCGAACCTGGACCAATTGCCGAAGAGCCTAGCAGCTTGGCTCCCGCGGCTTCGCCTGCGGCCGCTCCAAAATTGCCGGTTGCTCCGGGTATTGTTGCCACCACGGAAGAGCTGTCGCGACCGTGGTCAACTCAGAGATTTACTTACGGCAACAAACCCGGTGATAGCTTCGCCGCAATGGTTGTGCGCTTGCCGGGCAACGCGTACTGGGCGTTTTCACTGCAAGCTCCCTATGGGACTTGCGAACTGGAACTGCTTGCCGACCTGCCGCAACTTCGGAGCACATACAAATTCTCCGCGACGCATCCGATGCTCGCCGATCCCTGCACTCACACACTTTACGACTTGACCAAATATGGGAGCGGGCCGAACGGCCTGGTGCGGGGCGCGGTAGTCGCCGGCACGGGAATTCGGCCGCCGCTCGCTATCGAGGTTCATGTGGAAGGCCAAGAAATCATCGCGTCCCAAGCCGAAAAACAGTAGTCTGTCCCACGATTTGAACTGCTTGTTAACGCCGCAGAGCCGGCGGTCCACCCCGTTTCTACGAAATTGCGATGAAGGTGAATTTCACATACACGGGGCGGAACTTTAGAGTCTGTGTGAGAACTCAATACTAGAGACCTCAGCGGCTAAAGCCGCATTGATTTTGTGCTTTTTACGGCACGGCTGAAGCCCTGCCCTGACGCGAAACTAGAGTCATCACACAGACTCTTTCGGTGATAAGGTGTGCCCATCCGCGAACCCAAAAAGCGGAAATCTGACCCACTGGAGAATAAACGAATGAGGAAATTCGCTGGAGCGGCGCTATTGCTGTGCGCCTGCACAGGTCTGCTTTTCGCTCAAACACCAGCAACCCCCACGGCAGGTCAGGCCAAAGGTTCGAGCGTGTCGCAAACCCTGATGCAAATGGAGAAGGACTGGCTTGCCGCGCAGAAAGCAGGAGACATTGACAAGCTCAGTCAGATCGTCGCCGACGACTGGGTTGGCATAAACAACGGCAAGAGGGAAACGAGGCAGAGTTATCTGGCGGCAGTGAAATCCGGCGAGGCAAAGATTGAATCGTTCGAGATCGGACCCATGAGCGTAAAGGTGCTGGGAAGCGTTGCCGTGGTTCAGGACAGCGACACCGAAACGGGCTTGACGAACGGAAAAGACAGCCGCAGGAAATACGTTTGGATGGATGTTTTTGTGAAGCGCGCTGGGAAGTGGGTGGCCCTGCGCTCCCAAGACGCGATAGTAAAATAAGCGTCGAAATAACAAAGTCGAAGACGGTTTGGTGATTCGAAGCGGCGTGGGACGACGCGGCAGAGCGCGTCCTGCGCCGCTCTGTTGTTAAGCAAAATTTCCGTGCTAAGGCGCCGAGTGTCGCATCTTGTTTACACTGCTGCGCGCTTGGCGCGGTGAAGGCGACTGGGCCATAATCGCGTGCACGCTGCGTGGGGCGCGCATAGCGTTTCACCCGCGAGCGTCGATGGGAATCGAGCGACGGCGAAATGTTACCGGGCACCAGAAAATCGCGCCTCACGGAACGCGCTTCCGTTCATCTGGATATGGCTCGCGGAATCGCGGCGCTGGCGGTGCTGGTTGGGCATGTGCGCGGGCTTTTCTTCGTCGACTATCATCATCTTGCGGAACCTTCGGCGCTGTTTTCCTCGTTTTACGGCGTGACGGCGCTGGGGCATCAGGCTGTCGTCGTATTCTTCGTGCTCAGCGGATTTTTCATCGTGTCGAGCATTGCGGACTCGTTCGAGAAGCATAGGTGGTCGTGGACGAGCTATCTGGTCAACCGCGTCACGCGCCTAAGCCTGGTGCTGATTCCCTCGCTGATTCTTTGCTGGATCCTTGACCACATCGGCATGGCGATAGCCGCGAGCGCGCCTCTTTACCAGCAACCAGTTGCGAATCTGTTTGCGCAGAGTGTCGCCAGCCTGGAAACGTTCCGCAATTTCGTGGGGAATTTATTTTACGTGCAGGGAATCTTCGTCGAGCCATTCGGTTCGAACGCGCCGCTCTGGAGCTTGAGCTACGAATTCTGGTACTACATTATTTTTCCGCTGGCGATTTGCGCGCTTGTGAAGCGCTACCGGCCCACTACGCGCATCGCGTATCTGGTGCTGGCGATTGTTGTCACATGGTTTGTCGGCATTCAAATCGCGTTGTATTTTCTGATCTGGCTGCTGGGAGGCGCCATCGCGCTTTCGCGCGTGGTGAAATGGGCGCCGGTGCGATTTCCGGGAGCCATCCTCGCGGCCACAATTCCATTCGTGATTGTGCTGGGACTCAGCGTGGCGCGTCCGTTGAGTTCCGCGTTTTTGATGGACTCGATTGTGGCGATTGCATTCGGAGTTTGGATTTACGCCGTGGTCGAAGCGCCTGAAAAGGCGATGCCCGCTTTTTATGCCAAGCCGGCTCGGCTCTTTGCGGGTTTTTCGTACACGCTGTACTTGACTCACTTCCCGATAGTGTTTCTGCTGCATGCGCGGATTCTTGGAGCGCGCGTGTGGAATCCCACGTTGATTCACCTTGTATACGCGCTGCTGATTACGACGGGCGCGACGCTCGCCGCGTATCTTCTCGCCCTGGGCACAGAAACAAAAACGGCGGCTGCGCGGCGGAAAGTGATGTCGCTGTTAGCGTCCGCGCGGCGTCCCGTGACTTCCCCTTGAGGAAGGAAGGGCGCGAAACATCGTTGGAACGCAATTACACAAGAAACCAAAAACTACCGCGGTAGAATTTCCTCCGACGGGCGGCGGAAAGTTGCGCCGTAAAAAGCAGCGTCGGGCTGGAGTGCGGCATCAAAAAGGTATTAGGCCTGCTCGGTCGAGATGAGAGTGCAGTCAAGGCATCATCTTGATGATCGGCGGGATTTGGTTGCATCCGAGCTGCGGAACGCGGAAAATAATATCTGGGGGAAGAAAAATGCGCAGAACGAGCATCGGTCTTTTGATTTCGCTGGCCGCGTTCGCGGTCCTGACCATTGGCTGCGCGAAAAAAGCGGACGACGCGCAACTGGCAACGAACATCAAGGCGCAAATGTTCTCGGACCCGCAAACGAAGGATTCGGGCTTGCAGGTGGCGGTCAAAGAAGGCGTGGTCACGCTGTCCGGCACGGTGCCGAGCGACGCAGCGCGTTACGAAGCCTACAAACTCGCCAGCACGACGCCCGGCGTGACGAAAGTGAGTGACCAAACGGTAGTGCAAGCCGCTGCGCCGCCAACGCAAACCGCCGAAGCGACACCTCCCGTTACAACGCCGGAAGAGACGCCCGCGCCAACTCCCGCGCCCGCCGCAAATTCGGGGAGCAGTAATTCGCGCCGCGCCCGCGAGCGCCGAGAGCGGGCGGAACGCGTTCGCGAGGAGAATGCGCGTCGGCAGCACGAGGCCGAGGCGCGCGAGGAACAAGTTGCGCGCCGCGAACGAGACGAAAGGCAGACTGCGGCTGATTCACGGCAATCCGTGCAGCGTCCTCCGCAGGACGCGCCGCCGCTGACAGCGCCTGTGCGCGCTGCTGAAGTTCCGCCCCCGCCACCTCCGCCGCAGCCGCTGACGGCGACTTTTCCTGCGGGCACCACGGTTGAAATTCAAACGGTCGACCCAGTCGACACTGGGACCAATCATGTTGGCGACGAATTCCAAACCACACTGGCGCAGCCGCTCACTTCAGCGGGCGTGGTTGTGGTTCCCGCAGGCACGAACATCTATATGCGGCTGACGGAGGCGCAAAGTTCGGGGCAATATAAGGGGCGCAGCGAATTGCAGCTTCAACTGGTGCGGCTGGAATTCAACGGCCACGAGTATCCGGTCACTTCAGATCCGTACATGGAAGCGGGGAAGTCGCGCGGCAAAAACACGGCCGCGAAAGTGGGCGGGGGAGCGGCTCTCGGCGCAATCATCGGCGCGATTGCCGGCGGCGGAAAAGGCGCGGCGATAGGCGCGGGCGTTGGCGGAGCGGGCGGCGGAGTCGTTCAGGGCGTTAGCAAAGTGAAACCGCTGCGCATCCCGTCCGAGACGCGGCTGGATTTTCGTTTGAGTCAGCCGCTGAACGTAACGTACATGCCCCACCATCACCACGAGGCGCATTAGCGGACGGTGTTTACAGGGACTTCAAGAACTCGATGAGCGCCTCCTGATCGGCGCGTTTCAATTTTTCAAATTTCTGAGTCGCCTGATTCGCCTCGCCGTGGTGTCTTGCAATCGCGTCGAGAAATGTCAGCGATGCGCCGTCGTGCATCAATCGCGGGCGCAAGCGCACTCCCCACAGCGGGGCGGTGCGAATCTTGTTTCGGCTGCTCTGGAAATCCTGCTTCGACATGTAACCGGCCATCCTCTGAAACACCCGGCGCCCATAGTGCTCGGGCGTGGCCTGGAGAATCCCGTCGCCGGTGCCCACATCGTGCATCAGGAAATCGCTATACGGATAAAATTTAACGGAGCCGAGCGCCGCGGGAATCGTGTACGTTCCGCCATTGATTTTCGTTCCTGCGGGCGCAGTCGTCAGCGTCGGGACGTGGCAGGTCGCGCATCCGATTTTGTCGAACAGCGCTTCGCCCTTATTCGCCGCCGCGTTCTTGGCCAGATCCGCATCGCGCGCGGGCGCTTTGGTGGCGCGAATGAAGCGCGCAAAGTGATCAACGTCGGCGAGGCCGTCCGGCCCCGGAGCGTCATTCGGTTCGGACGCGGCGTTGCACAGCTTCGTCACCTCATCCGGTTGCAGACGGCTCGTGACGCCCATTTCGTTCAGGTATGCGTCGCCCGCGAACGACAGCAGACTGGCGTGCACATCTTTCCAGCCGAAACGTCCCACGCCCATCTGCCCGGGCGCTTCCACGATGGGGACATAGAGAACCTGGCCGCAGATTTTTCCGTGCGACGATTTGCATTGTTGCTTGGAAAGATCAATCAGCGTTTGATCGGCAACCGCTTCGACGAAACCATCGCCCAAAAGATTCACGGAAATGCGAAACGTGCGAATCGTGTCGATCTCCGGCACGCGCTCCTGAATTTCCTTGTCGGGAAAAGTCCCGTTGGGGCAAATGGCGCGGTCGTTCACCAGCGAGCGGCCGCTGATTACCTCAGCTCCGTGAGCGATCGGAATGTCGGGCGTGAGGAAACGACCGTCCTTCGCCAGATGGCCCGCGCGCAATTCTCCCTGCTGCGAAGCGCCTCCGGATACGGGATTCTGGTGGCATTCGCGGCACGACTGCGCGTTGTAGAGCGGCCCGAGGCCATCGCTGAGCTGCTCGGTTTCATCGAATTTGGTTTGGTCGGCCTGATGCGTTGCGTCGTCGACCATGCCGTTGGTTTTGTTGTCGAAGCCTGTGGGCGCGTCTGAAAACTGCGAGGCGGTGCAAGCAAGAGCAAAGGTCAACGCAAGCGCTGCGACGAAAATCCTCATGGATTCTCCTTGTTCGAGCGGGATTGGGAGCGGGGTTAGGCTATGGATACCACTTTCCGCGCCTGGGACAAAGGCGAAAGTAGCGAAGTTCGCCTTGCGACGCTTGCGTTGGCGCGATTGATTCACTTACGATAGCTGGCTGATTTGCGCGCTGATGATTCACGGTGCGCAGTGAAATGCTTTGTGCAAAACGATTTCGAGCGAAAATCGCGTGACAAATACGCACGGGAAACATAAGCGGCGGGAACATTCATGACACATAGGCACGACATATAAATGCTCGGGCAAACGATTTCGCACTATCGGATTATTGAAAAACTGGGCAGCGGAGGCATGGGCGACGTTTACCGCGCCGAAGACACGCGCCTGGGCCGCATGGTGGCGCTGAAATTCCTGTCGGACGATTTGCGGCGCGATCCGCTTTCTCTGGACCGGTTCGAGCGAGAAGCGCGCGCCGTCTCGGCTCTAAATCATCCCGGCGTTTGCGTTCTCTACGATATTGGGGAGCACGAAGGGCGGCGTTTTCTCGTGATGGAATTGCTGGACGGGCAAACGCTGCGCGAACGCATCGGCGGCAAGCCGCTGGCGAATGACGTTCTGTTGGACCTGGCGATTCAAATCGCCGACGCGCTGGACGCGGCGCATTCGCGGGGCATCGTTCATCGCGATTTGAAGCCGGCGAATATTTTCGTCACTACGCGCGGACAGGCGAAGATTCTGGACTTCGGCCTGGCGAAGCAATCTCTCGGGCGCGCAATCGGCGCGGTGGGCGCGATTGCAAATATACCGGCCAATGATCTGACGACCGACAACATGCTCACGACTCCCGGGTCGACGCTCGGGACGGTTTCTTACATGTCGCCGGAGCAGGCGCGGGGCACGGAGCTCGACACGCGCTCCGATTTATTCAGCTTTGGGGCGATTCTTTACGAAATGGCCACGGGCCAACCCGCTTTCCCCGGCAATACGCCCGCCGTGATTTTCGACAATATTCTGAATCGCATGCCCGCGGCGCCGAGCGAACTGAATCCCAATCTGCCACCGAAGATCGAAGAAATCATCGGCAAGTCGCTCGAAAAAGATCGCGATTTGCGTTATCAAACCGCCGCCGAGATGCGCGGAGATCTGAGGCGGTTGAAACGGGATACGGATTCCTCGCGCGTCGCCATACCACAAGGCACGGTTCCCTCGACTTCGGGTACGACTTCCGTTGCCGCGCAATCCAGCGGCGGCTTCTCGCGCAAATCCTCGGCGCATGTTGCAGCGGCCGCGCCTTCGGCGCAATCGATCGAAATATTGCCGCGCCGGAAATCCAACGGGCTGAAATGGGCCGGGATCATTGTGGTGATTCTGATTGCGATTGGCCTGGGTGCCGCCGGAATGCACTTCTGGCATCGGAGCATGCCCACGATGAGGATGTCTCAGGTCACTCTCTCGTTCCAGCAGATGACGATTTCGCAACTCACGAGCTCGGGTGATGTAGGGCCAGCGGCTATCTCGCCTGATGGGAAATGGCTCGCCTATGTGGTTAACGAGAAGCAGGAGTCGGTGTGGATCAAACAGATGGCTACCGGAAGCGTGATCCAAGTGCTTCCGCCGAGCGACACGGCTTACGGTGACGGCGCGCTGGCGTTCTCACGCGATGGAAATTATTTGTATTGCGTTGCCCAGCCGAAGGGAGGCACCCGCATCCTGGAACAGATCCCGTCGGTGGGTGGCGCGCCGCGGACAATTCTTTCGGATATTGACAGCGGCATCAGTTTTTCGCCCGATGGCCGGCAATTCGTCTTTGTTCGCAATTCGAGCAAGGGTGCAACGTCATCGCTGATGACTGCCGACGCGGACGGCTCAAATGCTCATTCGATAGCAACAGTCC
>DASZCH010000103.1:0-4877 GCA_035943235.1 Candidatus Acidiferrales bacterium | reverse complement strand
CCATTTGCCATAACCCAAATCAGCGTGCAAATCCTCAATACGGCCGCATCCGTATTCGGAAGCGACGCGCTGCCAATCGTCATCAGAGATTTTCTTGAGGCTCATGCCTGAATTGCGCGCTTCGCGCTCGAGGAGGCGGCGGCCGACGTTGGTGGCTTCCTCGCGTTCATGGAGATTGATCCAGTGGCGGATCTTGCTGCGTCCGCGAGACGTTTGCACGAATTTCAGCCAGTCGCGGCTGGGGCCGTGATTTTTCTGGATGATGATTTCGACCACATCGCCATTCGCGAGTACATGGCGCAAAGGAACCATCTGGCCATTCACTTTTGCGCCGACGCACTGATGGCCGACTTCTGTATGGATCAAATACGCGAAATCAACGGGAGTGGAACCGCGCGGGAGCACGACGACGCGTCCCTTGGGTGAAAAGGTGTAGACCTCTTCCGTATTGAGATCAACTTTGAGAGTAGAGAGGAATTCGCTGGGCTCTTCCATCTCCTGCACCCATTCGATCAACTGGCGCATCCAGACGACGCGGTGATCGTCCGAATCGGAAGCGGCGCGGCCGTCCTTATACTTCCAGTGAGCGGCGACGCCCTGCTCGGCGATGCGGTGCATCTCCTGCGTGCGAATCTGGATTTCGAAGGGCTGGCCGGAGTGGATGACCGTGGTGTGCAGCGACTGGTAGAGATTCGGGCGCGGCATGGCGATGTAGTCCTTGAAGCGGCCCGGCACGGGAGGCCAAATCTGATGGACCACGCCGAGAGCGGCGTAGCAATTCTTGACCGTATCGGTGATTACGCGCACGGCCATCAGATCGTAAACCTGGTCGAAAGAGCGCTGCTGGCGTTGCATTTTGTGGTGCAGCGAGTAAAGACCTTTTGTGCGGCCCTCGACTTCGGCAGGGAGCCCGTTCTCGACCATTTTTTTGCGAATGGCATCCTGCACTTCGTTGAGGAATTTTTCCTGCACTTTGGTTTTGGTGGCGACTTTCTTCTGCAACTCGAGAAACGCGGAGGGTTCGAGATAGCGGAAGGCGAGATTTTCCAGCTCGCCGCGCATCACACCCATGCCGAGACGATTGGCGACGGGAGCATAAATGTCGAGCGTTTCGCGGGCGATGCGTTCCTGCCGATCGGGCGCAAGATATTCGAGGGTGCGCATATTGTGGAGACGGTCGGCAAGCTTGACGAGGATGACGCGAACGTCATTGACCATGGCAAGGAGCATCTTGCGGACGTTTTCGGCCTGGCGCGCCTCTGGAGCGAGCAGGTCAATGCGGCTGATCTTGGTGGCGCCTTCGACGACGCGAGCCACATCGGGGCCGAACATCTCCGAAATTTGCTCGACGGGAATTCTGGTGTCTTCGACGACATCGTGGAGCAACGCGGCGCACAGGGTGGTCACGTCGAGCTTCATGTCCACCAGAATGTTGGCGACGGCGAGCGGATGGGAGAGGTAAGGCTCGCCCGACGCGCGGAGCTGGAGGCGATGCTGCTGGGAAGCGAAATCGTAGGCGCGGCGGAGGAGATCCGTGTCGTCGCCCGGCCGGTTGCGGCGCACTTTGTCCATCAGCTCGACGAAACGCAGGTCGAGGATGCGCTGAGCGGCTGGGTTCGCGGATGGTTTGCTCTCTGGGGTCACGATTCGAGCATTGTACGACGGAATGGCGGAAGTTTCAGCAGTGACGGGTAGCGAAGGGAACGGAAAGCATCACGTCAGCCGACGCAAATGCAGCATCGCCGGGACGTGAGCTACAGGCGCCGGCGGGACGCTCACGAATCCGGGCGCGTATGAGCTACAGAGGAACTATTGCGAAGCACCCGAATTGGGCGGGGCAGTCATTTGCTTCTGGTTGATTTCTTTGACCTTTTCGAGAAGGTCATCGGCTTGTTTCTCATCGGCCTGGCGCGCGTCAGGGCTCGTCTCCGTGTCCGCCTTCTCACGGAGCAGAAGGTTCAGATAAGCCATGGCGTTGGCGTACTCGGGATTGAGTTGGATGGCGTGCTGAAGATTTTGCATGCCGTCATCGATGGTGGGGCCTGCTTCCTTGATGAACTCGTCGCGGACGGAAGACGGCAGCGGATCGAGCTCCTTGAGAGGCTTTTTGGCCTTTAGATTGTAATCGGAGCGCAACTGCGCGTTGGCACGAAAGGCAATCCAATAATCAATGACGCCCACCCAGTAATAGGGCGTGGGATCGCTGGGCTTAATTTGGATGTGGCGCTGGTGGTAGGTTTTCGCCTCTTCCATCATCTGGCGATTGAAGGGGGTGCCGGCCATGTTGTAAAGCATGGAGCCGATGCCATCGATGGCGGTGAGATTATTGGGATCGTCCTGCAGAACCTGTTTGAACACCTGGATGGCAGCTTCGCCATTACGCTTGTTTTCATCGGAGGGGGCGCCGGGGATGTATTGGCTGGCATAGGCGGTACCCAAGTAGAGGCGGGCATTCATCAATTTCGGATCGTTGGCCTGAGCGTCCTTAAAGTACTCGATGGCGCGGTCGAATTGAGCGTTCTTGTAGGCCTCGACACCCTTGTTGAGGTCGTCGCGCGCTTTGAGCTTCGCGCAGCCGGACACGGCGAAAGCGCCTGCCAGCGCCAACAAAAAAAGCGGACCTGCGGGGGATTTCCGAGCCATCCCTAGTTTCCTCCCAAATCTCTTCGAATTTGCATGTTTAAGTTTGCGTTTGCCGCGCGACGAACCTCAGCGGCTGAAGCTGCACTGCCTTTTCGCCATTACGGCACGGCTAAAGCTGTGCCCCTGACGGAAAACCGAGGAATCCGCATTTTGCGAAGTTCTGAACAAATGCAGATCCTTCGCTTTGCTCGGGATGACACAAAAAAATGCCCTCTCCGCAAGCTGTAAAGCGCGCCGGACGAGCACGAACCGGTGACTGCTACTGGCCGGCTTCCATCTTGGCCGTGATTAAACCTACATTGGTGATACCGGACCCACGCATGATGTCAATGGCGCGCGCCACGTAAGTGAATTCCGCGTCATCGTCGCCCTTGACGAAAGCGGTCTTGTCAGCGCGAATCTTGAAAATATCCGAAAGCTGCGGACCCAGATCATTCCAACTGGTGGGCGTCTGGTTGATCATTACTTTGCCATCGGCACTGACCACGACGACGACTGTCTTATTGTTCAGGTCCTGCTGCTGCTGTTTTTTCGGCGGCGGCTGGGGGACCAACGTGTCCATGCCCGTGGGCGTGGTGGGCGTGATGGCCATGAAAATAATGATGAGCACGAGCAGCACGTCAATCAACGGAACGATATTCGGCTCCGACATGGACGTGCCCTTTGTTCCGACTGCCATTCCCATTGCAATACCCCCTAGCTACCGACTCACTTCCATTTTGGCCGTAATCAGGCCAACGTTGCTGATACCCGCACCGCGCATGACTCTACGGGGTGCCCGGATTCGTACCGGGCGGCGGAGGCGGAGGCTGATTGTTGGACCTGGATTCATTTTTCAGGGTCAACAAGCCGAGGTTATCGACTCCGGCGTCGCGAACCGCGTCGACGACTTTCTTGACGTCACCGTACTTGGCGCGCTCGTCGCTGCGAACGTAAACTTCCTTGTCGAGACGATTGGCAATGCGGTCCTTCACCGTGCCGGTGATCTGGTCGAGCGCGATGTCCTGGTTGCCGAGGTAATAGTGGCCGTCGTGAGAGACGGCGACGATGATGGCATCGTCCTTATCGGCATTGGGCATGTTCTCCCAATTTTTCGCGCGGGCCATATCGACCTGAACGCCCTTCTGCAACATGGGCGTGACCACCATCATGATAATCAGCAGGACGAGCATGATGTCGGCCATAGGGATCACGTTTGGGGCCGCCATAATGCTGCCGACTTTTGGTTTATACGCCATGGCTTACTTCTTTCCGCCTCGGCGCGTGATGAAGTAGTTGACGAGCTCCATCGAGGAGTTGTCCATCTCGACGTCGAAGGCTTCCACTTTGTTGGTGAAATAGTTGTAGGTCCAAACGGCGGGGACGGCGACGAGAAGACCGAGAGCCGTGGTGACGAGGGCTTCGGCGATACCGCCGGCGACCGCGGAAAGTCCGCTGGCGTGCGCGGCGGAAATTCCCTTGAAGGCGTTGATGATGCCCATGACGGTTCCGAAAAGGCCTACGAATGGGGCCGTGGAACCGATGGTGGCAAGGCCGGAGAGGCCGCGCTTCATCTCCGCGTGAACGATGGCAACGGAGCGTTCGAGGCCGCGTTTGGCGGCTTCAATGACTTCGGCGTCGGCCACCTGCGCGGAGGCTGCCTGGAACTCGGAGAGCCCGGTGGCAACCACCTTGGCGATATGGCTCTTCTTGTTGCGCTCAGCGATGGAAATGGCTTCGTCGAGCTTGTTGTCCTTGAGCGCGCCAGCAACCTGCTGGACGAACACGCGGGATTGTTTGCGGGCCGCGCTGTACATCAAGGCGCGGTCAATCATAATGCCCACGGACCAAGCAGACATAATAAATAGAATTACGACCACGATTTTCGCGGGCACGCCCATGGAGTGCCACATGCTGCGAAGATCCCAGCCCACCTCACCACCAGCGCCAGCGTCCTGCAGGAGCAGAAGACCAGCCCACATTAAATTCGCAAGCATAACTTTCATTCCTCCTCAATACTCGACAGCGATTTTTATTGGCAGTGGTTATGACTGCCTTCGTGCCCCGAAAGTTACATTAATTCCCCCGGCCGGCGGTACTGCAACCAGCCGGGTCTGAAAAATGCGCTTAAGCTATTCGCCCAAGTTGAAGATGACCGTGATGGTCGTGTCCACTTGCACCGGCTGGTTGTTCAGCAGCGTCGGCTTATAACGCCATTGCTTCACGGCTTCCACGGCGGCATTCCTGAGCAACGG
>DASZCH010000102.1:0-3809 GCA_035943235.1 Candidatus Acidiferrales bacterium | reverse complement strand
GACCAGGACGACGTGATTCAAATTTGGCCTGCGAGCCCGCAATATATCTACGTGCCCGTGTACGATCCAGATGTCATTTACCATCGGCGCATTTTTTTTGGAGGGGTTTTCGGCGCGGGGATTTCCTTTGGCGTGGGCTTTACAATCGGCGCTTGGCTCGATCGCGACACCGATTGGAGGAACCATCGCGTCTATTACACAGGATGGCGCGGCGACAACGATTGGCAACGCCGTTCGCGTCCCTACATTCAGCATAACAACGTTTACATCAATAATCGGGTCACGAACATCACCGTAAATCGCACGGTCGTCAATCGCCGAGTGAACGTCAGCAACGTCAACCGGTATACGAGCGTTCATCGCGACGTCAATTTCGACAACACGGATCGCAACAGAAACGTCCCGAACCAGAACAATCGTGGCAACCAGAACACCGGCATTGATCGCAACCAGAATCGGCAACCTAATCAGAACAATCAAGACAATCGGACTAACACCGCCCGTCCTAATTATCAAACTCCGCCCGTCGACAATCGTGTAATCAACCGCAATATCGATACCAACAATCCACGGCTCAACCAGTTTCGCGGGCGTCAAACTCCGCAGCAACAAGCGACTCCACCGCAGCAGACGCCGCCCCGAGAGGTTCGGACTCCGGAGCAACAGCAGCCAAACCGCGCAACACAACAAACGCCACCACCGCAGCCTGTGCGTCCGGCGCAGCAACCTACTCGAACACCGCCACCGCAGGTGAATCGCCAGGTGCCGCCACAACAGGTGCGTCCTGCCCCTGCGCCGCCTCAAGGTCCGCACGGCTTCGGACGCACTGAAAGCAACTTTTCTCCGCGCGCGGAAAGCCAGCGAGGACAGCAGAGTCGTCAACAAATGAATCGGCCGGCGCCGTCGCGGCCCGAGCCGAGCCGGGGTCAACCAAACAAGTCAAAGCCAAACCGCCCGGGTCGTCCTGGAGGGCTGCAATGAGCCACGCACAATTGCAAGCGAAAGGTCGCACTCACATGCAAATTCGAGCGGGAGCAGTCTCAGGTGGAAAAACGATCGGGCCAGTTCGCTTTTTCTTATTTGCCGTCGCTGCGGTCGTCTTCGTTTTGGGGAGTGCCGCAACCCTCCAGGCGCAAGAGTCGGATCAGCAGATGTTTTCCTCGCCCCAGGAGGCGATGCAAGCACTTGTTCAAGCGGCGCAATCGAAAGATCATGCTGCGCTCGACAAGATATTTGGCTCTACGGCCCAGGAATTGCTTTCGGGCGATCCCGTCGAGGACGCAAAGGATCTTGACGACTTCTCGAACGGTGTCCAGGCGTCTGCCAAACTCAAACAAGACAGTGACGCGAAGTACACCATCACCGTTGGGAATGATAATTGGCCGTTTCCGGTGCCCATTGTGAAACAAGGTGATCACTGGTTCTTCGACACGAAAGCAGGAACGCAGGAAATTTTGGACCGCAGGGTTGGGGAGAACGAGCTATCGGCGATCACCACGTGTCGCGCTTATGTGGTCGCGCAGTGGGAATATTTCACTCACGATGATTGGGGACACAATGGCGTCGCCGCCTATGCACCCCGCTTCGTCAGCACGCCGGGCCAGCACGATGGCCTGTACTGGGAAACTGCTCCGGATGAAGCGCCAAGCCCCCTCGGTTCGCTCGTCGCTGAAGCTCGCGCGGAAGGATATGGCTCCCAGAACGCGACCGCACAGCAAAAGGACACGGACAGCGGCAGCTCCTCCCGAGGCCCCCGTCCGTTCCACGGATACTACTTCAAGATCCTGACGCGCCAGGGACCGCACTCTCCGGGCGGAGCGTATGATTACGTCATCAACGGCAATATGATTGCCGGCCACGCGTTGATTGCTTATCCCGATAAATGGGGCAATTCCGGAGTGATGACGTTCATCGTCAATCAGCAAGGCCGCGTGTACGAGAAAAATCTCGGGCCTAACACAGACACAATCGCCTCCGCCATCACCGAATACGATCCCGATGTGACCTGGAAGCTCGTCGACTCGAATCCACAGTAGTTCTACCTTCTCGCATTCACCCGGGCGCGGCAGTCCACCGCGCTCGTGGTTTTCTCGCTTCTGCATGGCTCCGCATGCAGACCGAGTACTTGTCCGTGCTTTTTTTCGATGATATAAAATGCTTGTTTTTCTTCTCAGGACGCATCAACATTAATACCAGCATTATTGGATAACGCTATTCTGACGGTTTCGGAGAGAGTTAAATGGCTTATGTAATTGCGGAGCCCTGCATCGGTACCAAAGACTCGGCGTGCGTCGATGTGTGCCCGGTGGATTGCATTCACCCGCGCAAGGACGAAGCGGATTTCGAGAGCGAAAAGCAGCTCTATATTAACCCGGATGAGTGTATTGATTGCGGTGCGTGCGTCCCCGTATGCCCCGTGACGGCGATTTTCGCGCTCGAGGATTTGCCCGAGAAGTGGTCCGGCTACACGGCGATTAACGCAGACTGGTTCAAGAAGAAAAAGGCCACAGCCTAGTTCTTTGTTTCACAGGCTGGAATAAGCGAACGGCGAGCCGCGACGCTCGCCGTTTTCCTTTTAGAGCCTGCAACGAATGAAGAGCAGTCAAACATCCTGCAATTCCTCAAGGTGCATCCATTCTTTGATCCGCTGCGGAGCGACCCGCGTTTTGCGAACCTGCTCCGGCGTGTCGGCTTGGTCTGATCATCTCTCTGTTCTCTTGTAACGTTGGTTGCCCCGGCTCCGGATGTGAATGCCTGTGCGCCGACGAATTTTTGGCTTGTGCGACGGACGTTATTTTTTCGGTATCTCGCAGTGGCGCGAAATACGGTATCGATTCCGGTTAAACCAGCGATAGCCACGCCACAGCACCCAATTAAATCCGGGCAAACTGAATACTGCATAAAACGGCCACGCCCACCAGATTCGACGGGTCACATAGAGGTATGCATTCGCGCCGGACTCCACGTCGCCGCCGGTTGTCAACACTCGGATATCATCCAGCAAATTCTCCGCTGGCGTTTGCAAGGTCCCGTCAACTGCCGCCGTTTGCAGGTCCTTAAGAGCGAATCCGCGTCGTCCGACTACCCTTTGCCACAAATGGACCCACCGGTAGCAGAAGCCGCACCCACCGTCATAAAGAATCCAGCCGGCTGACGGAGCGATTGTCCGCGATGGGCGCGAATCCGTCATGGAATCCTCTTGCCAGTGAAGACCAAAACGGCTGAACCGTCGGCGATGAACGCGGAATCAGGTTGACGACGGAAAATGCCGCCCAATTCTGACCCGTAGAGTGCATCGCTATCGCCTTCAAAACCTGCCGTCGTGCATGTCCATACTCGCCACGGTTCGTGAGACACACGGTATTCTAGGCAGCCGTCTCGGCGCGTGGAATATCCCCAATAATGTTCGGTGATGAATTGCTCGAGACTCTCTTCTTTCGGTAACACGCCATCACCGTCCGCTTCTCCACGCAGCGTGCACCATTTGCCGTCGAGCCTCCATTGATATTCAGCCGTTCTCCGGATCCCATTCCCGCTGACATCATGGCGCATCGGACAGCGGCTGTAGTTCTCTCCGTAGATCCGCAAAGCAATTTGCGCCACCGCCCGCCTCGGCACAATTTCCCGAATAAAAACCACTCCACGGCGAATTTCGTCGCCTTCGCGGCGCCACACGTAGAAACGGAGATTTACCTCCTCGAAATCAGTGTGAAAGGGGACGGGAAGAAACCCACAAAGTTTCGTGTGCAGGAATTGGAATCCAACCAGACTCACGAAAGTCTTTCCTTGAAAGGAGTCCACCTGTGTGC
>DASZCH010000101.1:0-2602 GCA_035943235.1 Candidatus Acidiferrales bacterium | reverse complement strand
GAAGCGGACTTCGAGTGGGCCGGAAGTAACCTCCTCTGAAAAATTGAAAAGATGGCTTTCGATGGTGAGGTGCGTGCCGTCGAAGGTAGGGCGCACGCCAACGTTTGTGGCCGAGCGGTAGATGCGGCCATCGAGGAGCGTTTCCGTTGCGTAGACGCCATGGGCGGGCAGGCATTCCTGCTTGGTCGCGAGGTTGAGCGTGGGGAAAACGAAGCGGCGGCCTGTGCCGGTGCCGGGACGGATTTCGCCGGCGAGCGAAAACGGACGGCCGAGGAATCGCGCGGCTCGGGGCATTTTCCCGACTCGGATAGCGGTGCGAATGACGGAACTGGAGGCGATGGCGCCGCGAATCATGACGGGCGAAATGGGTTCGACGGCAAAATCGAGTTGGCGGCCGAGTTCTGTGAGAACGCGGACGTCGCCCGATTGGCGATGCCCGAAACGAAAATTTTCGCCGACCAGCACAGCGGATGTGCGGAGGCTGTCGATGAGAATGCGGCGGACAAATTGTTCCGGAGAGAGCGCCGCCAGGGCGAGATCGAAATGAAGGACGAGTACGGCGTCGAGGCCGAGAGCTTCGAGGCGCGCGAGGCGCTGGTCGAGCGTTTCAAGTTGCGCGGGCGCGGCTTCGGGGCGCAGTACGCTTGCCGGATGCGGAAAGAACGTGATCACCGCGGCAAGGGTCCCGGTGCGGCGCGCGCGTTCGACAACGCTGCGAAGGATTTTCTGGTGGCCCCGGTGAACGCCGTCGAAATTGCCGATGGAGAGTACGGCGCGCGAATTCGAGTCGAATCGTGAGCCCCACTCTTCGGGTGAATGCAGGACGGCGAAGGCCATCAGAGATTTACCTCGAAGCTTAGACCATCGTGGGCGAGACGCACGTGTTCGGGAAGGCGCGCATTGGTGGCTGCGTGACCCAGGTCATGGCAAATGTGCGTGAACCAGGCATGGCGCGGGGCCAGTTCGCGGACGAGCGCGAGCGATTGGTCGACCGTGGAGTGCATGGGATGAGGAGTGTAACGCAGCGCGTCGAGAATGAGATGGTCGAGGCCGCGCAAAATATCTTTCGACGATTGGGGCACGGAATTGAAGTCGGTGAGGTAAGCGACGGAGCCGATGCGAAATCCGTAAACGGTGACCGAGCCGTGGTGAGCCGGGAAGGGGATTATCTCTGCGCCAAAAAGATCGAACGGACCATTGAGCGCATGAAGTTCAACCTGCGGAAGGGAACTTTCAAGGGATGGCGGCGCGAAAATGTAAGCGAAGGTGCGGCGGAGAATCGCCAGCGTGTCTTCGGACGCGAAAACGGGAATCGCGCAATTTTGTTTTAAGTTGAATGGCCGAATATCGTCGAGGCCGAGGATGTGGTCGGCGTGCGCGTGTGTGTAAAGGATGGCGTCGAGATGGTCAAGGCCGGCTCGCAAGGCCTGGGAGCGGAAGTCGGGTGTCGTGTCGATGACCACGTTGCGGCCATGATACGAAAGCAAGACGGAGGGGCGTGTGCGGCGGTCGTGCGGGTCCTTTGAATGGCAAACTTCGCATGGACACGCGAGCGTGGGCACGCCCATGGACGTGCCGGAGCCGAGAACGGTGAGGCGGAGACGCTGCGGGGATAAAGGTTCCAGAGTTTCGCCGGAGGACATCGAACTAGCGAGCGCCTTTAGCCCCTTCGCGCATCGCTTTTGCGGCCACTTTCGAGACTTCCAGGTAGGATAGTTTGAGACTGCCGACGACTTCCGAAAGCAAACTTTCCTCTTCGGGCGCCAGGTTGCCGCGCGTCTTATCCCGCAGCATGTCGAGCATGTCAATCATTTCGTGCGCGCCTTCGAGATCGAGATAAGCCTGCCCCGTGCCAGGGTCGGGGATTCCGCCCATTAAGGCGGCGGCGTTTCGCGCGAGAAGATCGATGAGCAACTGGAAATTTTTATCTGCCTGAGGAACGGGCTTTGATTCTTCAGCGGCAGGCGCGGCGGGAGCTGCGGCTTTTTCGGATTTAGGAGCGGGCGACGTAGGCTTGGCCTTTTCACGGCGCTGCTCTTCGGCAGCTTCGGGGCGCAACTCGCCTTCCGGAGTGAAGAGGCGGCGGTCGACGACGCGAAACGAATCGTCCTGTTTCGGTTCAGTCTTCGAATCAGCCACGAGATGCTCCTTTACCTATTTCGTCGTGGAGAGAATCGCACGACCTGCTCAGTCTACCATTAGTGCAAGCGGGCGTCACGGCGGGCTGAACAAGAACACCGAAAGTTCAGTGATTGATCGAGGCTTTGCGCAATTGCGGCGACTGCGCCACGGCAGGAAAATCGCAATACATTTGCCTGAATTCAGGCGCTGAAGTAATATGCATGCCCCATGCCTGACACTTCCTCAATTATCGGCAGCAGAGTTTCCCATTACACGATTGTCGATAGACTCGGCGGCGGTGGCATGGGAATTGTTTATAAAGCCAAGGACACGCGCCTGGGGCGGAATGTCGCGCTGAAATTTCTACCCGACGACATTTCAAACGATCCGCAGGCAATTGAGCGGTTCCACCGTGAAGCACGCGCCGCCTCGACCCTGAATCATACGAATATCTGCACGATTTACGATGTTGGGGAGTTCG
>DASZCH010000100.1:0-18076 GCA_035943235.1 Candidatus Acidiferrales bacterium | reverse complement strand
GACGACAGGCCTGAAGTGATTCGCGAGCGCCTGGCGGCGTATAACCGGCAAACAAAGCCGTTGGTCGAGTATTACCGCTCGCAGGGCATGCTGGATGAAATCGACGCGGCGGCGGGAATGACCGCGGTGACGGATTCGGTGTTCGGCGTTCTGGCGAAATCCGAGAGGCGTGCATGATTATCTGCCGCTCGGCCGCGGAACTCGACACCATGCATCGCGCGGGCATGATCGTCTGGGGCGCGTTGACGGAATTACGCAAGATGGTCCGGCCGGGAGTTACCACGCTCGAGCTGGATGGATTCGCGGAAGAGTACGCGCACAAGCACCATGCGAGGCCGGCGTTCAAGGGATATCACGGCTATCCGAAGTCGCTGTGCACTTCCATCAATCAGGAAGTGGTGCACGGAATCCCTTCGGGGAAGCGAGTGGTGAAAGACGGCGATATCCTGTCGATGGATTTCGGCGTTGAGCTGGAAGGGTATTACGGCGACGCGGCGCTCACCGTACCGGTCGGGAAAATCGACCCGGCGCGGGAGAAGCTGTTGCGCGTCACGCGCGAAGCGCTCGAGCAGGGCATCGACCAGGTGCGGCCCGGCAACCGGTTGACGGATATTTCGGCGGCCGTGCAGCAATGGGCCGAGAAAAATGGCCTTTCCGTGGTGCGAGAGTTCGTCGGCCACGGAATCGGCACGAAAATGCACGAAGACTTGCAAGTGCCGAATTACGGCGAGGCAGGACGCGGCCCGAAGCTACAAACGGGCATGGTGCTTGCCATCGAGCCGATGGTGAATACGGGTGGGCCGGCGGTGAAAGTCCTCGACGATAAGTGGACGGCGGTGACGGCCGACGGCAGCGATTCGGCGCACTTCGAGCACACCGTCGCCGTCACTGAAGATGGCCCATGGATTTTGACGCGGCCGCGCGAGACTTCGGGTCCGGTGTGGTAACGGAGGCAGGAGACGAAATTCCGAACGGGCAGTTCGGTTTGACGGGAGCGCATGGCAAAAAAGCCGCAGGACGATAAGAAGAAGGGCGACTCGGGCAATCCGAAGGAAGACGCCATCGAAGTGATGGCCACGGTGATCGAGCCGCTGCCAAACGCGATGTTTCGCGTGTCGCTGGAAAACAATAAGCACCAGGTCCTGGCGCACATTTCGGGAAAGATGCGGAAGAATTTCATTCGCATCCTCCCGGGAGACAAAGTCGCGGTCGAGCTTTCGCCCTACGATCTGACGCGCGGCCGCATCGTCTACCGCTATAAATAGCGGGTGAGTTTTGTGATGGCAGGGAACGGAAAAACGGGAGCTGTGGAATGAAAGTTCGAGCGTCGGTCAAGAAAATTTGCATGAAGTGTAAAGTGGTTCACCGCCGCGGCGTGGTGCGCGTGGTTTGCAGCAATCCGAAGCATCGGCAGCGTCAGGGATAAAAGTTTTGATCATTCAGGGGAGGCAGCAACATGGCACGTATCGCGGGCGTTGAACTGGCGCCCAATAAACGTCTGTGGGTCGGGCTGACGGCCATCTACGGCATTGGTCAGGCGCGCGCGAGAACTTTGTGCGCCAAGGCGAAGGTGGACGACTTCAAGAAGATCAAAGACCTGAGCGAGGACGAAATCAATCACATTCGCCAGGCCATCGAATCCGAAGGCCGCGTCGAGGGCGATCTCCGCAAAGAGATGCAGATGAACGTCCGGCGGCTGATTGAAATTCAGTGCTATCGCGGTTTGCGCCACCGCCGCAATTTGCCGGTGCATGGCCAGCGTACGCATACGAATGCTCGCACGCGCAAGGGACCGCGAAAGGGCGCCGTTGCAGCCAAGAAGAAAGTCGCGGCCCGCAAATAATCCTGGTTAGGAACGAAGGAGAAGAAGACTCGTGGCCAAGGAACCGCAGCAACAGGATGGCGCGGCAGCGCCCGCAACCGGAAAACCGACGAAGCGGAAGAAGGAATTTCGCAAGAAGCGGGAGAAGCGCGTCGTGCCCCAGGGCGTTGCGTACGTGCAAGCGACGTTCAACAACACGATCATCACGCTCAGCGATCCCGACGGCCGTGTGTTGAGCTGGGCCTCGGCGGGTTCGGTTGGCTTCAAAGGTTCGCGCAAAGGCACGCCCTATGCCGCGCAACAGGCGGCGATGAACGCTGCGGGAACGGCGCGCGATCAGTTCGGCTTGAAGTCAATTGAAGTACGCGTGAAGGGTCCGGGCGCGGGACGTGAATCGGCCGTGCGCGCGCTGGCTTCGGCGGGCTTGCACATTCGGTTGATTAAGGACGTGACACCCGTGCCGCACAACGGCTGCCGTCCGCCCAAGCGGCGTCGCGTCTGATATTTTTTGCATTGGCAGTATGCAGCAATGACAGGTATCGGTAAAAGGAGAAGGGCAATTGGCAAGACATCGTGAAGCGGTTTGCCGGCTGTGCCGCAGGGAAGGGATGAAACTCTTCCTCAAGGGCCTCCGGTGTTTTACGGAAAAATGCGCTATTGAAAAAAGAAATTTCCCGCCTGGACAACACGGGCAGGCGCGCCGGCCAAAAATGGTCGGGTATGGCGTGCAGTTGCGCGAAAAGCAAAGGATGAAGCGCACTTACGGTTTGCTCGAAAAGCAATTCCGCCACTATTACGCGAAGGCCGCGCGCGCGCAGGGGCCGACAGGGTCGAATCTGATGATCATGCTCGAGCGTCGACTGGACAACGTTGTGTATCGCGCTGGTCTGGCGAGTTCGCGTTCGCAGGCGCGCCAGTTGGTTACGCACGGACACGTACGCGTCAGCGGCCGCAAGGTGAACATCCCGAATTATATGGTGAAGATCGGCGACGAAGTAGCCATGAAGGAAAAAATGCACCAGAACGCCATGGTGCTCGAAGCGCGCAATCTGGCGCAGAACCAGAACGCGGCTCCGTGGCTGCAAATCGATCGCGAAAATTTCAAGGCGCGAGTGAACGCCATGCCGCGCCGCGAAGATGTTCAAACGCCGGCGTTGAACGAACAGCTCATCGTCGAGCTATATTCCAAGTAATCGCCTGACATCCGGGTAAGAACCGCACAGGCATCAGGATTTTCTTGCAGGGGGGCCCGCATATCGCGGGCAGGAGGAAAAGACAATGTGGAAGGGCTTTCAAAAACCGAAACGGCTGGCCGCGGAACTCGAATCGCTCACCGACAAATACGGAAAATTCTCCGCGCAGCCATTTGAGCGCGGCTGGGGAACCACGGTGGGCAATTCGCTGCGCCGCGCGCTGTTGAGTTCCATCGAGGGAGCGGCCATTACGGCCGTCAAAATCGAGGGCGTGCTGCATGAATTTTCGCCGATTCCCGGCGTGGTCGAAGACGCCACGGACATCATTCTCAATTTGAAGCAAGTGCCGCTGAAATTGAATTCTGATCAGCCGAAGACGATCATGCTCGTCGTGGATACTCCGGGCCCGGTTACTTCGGCGAAAATCGAGGAGGACGCTGACCTCGCCGTGCTCGACAAGAACGTGTATCTGGCCACCGTGAGCGAAGGTGGAAAGTTCGAAATGGAAATTCGCGTCAAGAACGGCCGTGGCTACGTCGCTGCCGACCGCAACTTCGACGAGGACTTGCCGATTGGCTACATTCCGATCGACTCGGTCCATTCGCCGGTGCGCAAGGTGAATTACTCGGTCGAGGCGGCGCGCCTTGGCCAAATGACCGATTATGAGAAGCTGTCTCTAGAAATCTGGACCAACGGCGCCATCACGCCGCAGGATTCCATCGGCCTCGCGTCGAAGCTGATTAAAGATCACATGAGCATCTTCATTAATTTTGAAGAGCAACCCGAATTGCCCGAGGAAGTGATCGAGAACTTCAGCGATCCGCGCCTCGAGCATTTGGACCGTTCGGTTGAGGAACTCGAACTTTCTGTTCGTTCTTACAATTGCCTCAAGAACGCCAATATTCAAAGCCTTCGCGAACTGGTGCAGAAGACCGAAGGGGAAATGCTCAAGACGAAGAATTTCGGTCGCAAATCCCTTAACGAGATTAAAGACATTCTGGTAAAGATGGGGCTTTCGCTGGGGATGAAGTTCGACGAGCACGGCCGCATCATCTGGCCGCCGCTTCCGAGCCAGACAGCTCCGCCGGCTCCGGAAGAGACGACCACTTTCTAAGAATCAGTATTCTGAGGACCCACTAAAATGCGACACCTTGTATCGGGAAGCAAACTGGGGAAGCAACCGGCGCACCGCCGGGCAGTGTTGCGCAACCTGGTGACGAATGTCATCGAGCGCGAGCGCATTACCACCACCATCGCTCGCGCGCGCGCCGCGCGTCCGCTTGTCGAACAGATGATCACGCTCGGCAAGCGCGACACGCTGCACGCGCGGCGCCAGGCTGCCGCATTTCTCCAAACGACGGACGCGACGAAAAAACTTTTCGCCGTGCTCGCTCCGCGATTCTCGGACCGTCCGGGCGGATACACACGGATTGTCCGCGTCGGCTGGCGCATCGGCGACGGCGCGGAGTTGGCCATCCTCGAGCTCATCGGCTCTGAACTGAAGAAGAAAGAAAAGAAAACCAGGAAGGAAAAAGTTCAAGAGGCTCCGGAAGCCGAAGCAAAAGCCTAGAAAAGCAGCACAAATCATTTCGTACCGGAGCACAGGTCTTTACCTGTGCTCTTTTTGTTTCTGTAGGAGCCGCTAAATGCGGGGCGCTTCTTGCGCACTCGCAGGATCTGTTTGACTTTTCGGATCTGCCGTGCGGTGCGGCCTTACGTTGATGGCTTCGCTTTCGGAGTCGCCGGCTTTTTTGCGAGCGAGCGAATGTAGTTGACCATATTCCAGATTCCTTCCGCCTTTTGACGATCCCCTTCGCCAGTCATGTCGCCCTTGCCCTTCTGGATGATGTAAAATATTTCCCCGTCGGTCATATCCTTCAAAGACGACGCGTCGCGATAATCTTTCAGATTCAGTTTCATGTCCGCAGCCAGATCGCCTTTCCCGGAGCCATTCGCGCCGTGGCACATCGCGCAGTCGTAGCCGTATGCTTGCTTTCCCTCGGCAATCGAGGTAGGAGTGGGCTTGATCGGATTTGCCTCCTTCTCTATGTCGGGAGGAACTGCGAACGCAGCGACGGGCGTTGCGGGTTTGTCCGTCTGCGCCGCGGGCTTTTCCGTTTGCTGCGCCGTTTTGTCCGCTTGGACAGGTTTGCTCGCTTGTTGCGGGAAGCCTGCTATGCCAAAAAGAACCAGGGCCGAAAGAGTTGCGACGTCTTTGCGCATGGCGAACTCCTGATGGATAGATTGCCGCCATTCTACTCCCGCCAGTCAAGCGCGCAAAGCTTAAGCCCTTCGTCGCAGCTCGCCGGCCTCTTTCCCGGCAATCCACAACCATGCAAGAAATTGTGCGGCGGCGGCCGCTGCAGTATCCAGCAACACGTCGCTGAATTCCACGCCGCGGCCTGGAACAAGGGACTGGTGCAACTCGTCCACGCAGGCGTATCCGAACACGACGAGAATCGCGGCGAGAGCCCAGGTGATCCTCCATCCTGGCCGTCCGTTCCGAATCGTCCGCAGCAACAGCAAACTAAAAACAAAATACTCGAAGGCGTGCGCACATTTTCGAATGACATCGTGCGCGTGAATCAGAAAAGGCATGGAAACGTGTGGAAAAAAGAAACGCAAAATCGGGAGGATGATGGGTGAAGTGCGCGCCGCGGTGAACCAGTGCGTTGAAAATATCCAGATGAGCGCGGCCCATGCGAAGAGAGGCCACTGCCGCGCGAGCCAGCGCATGTTACAGGCACCGCGTGCGGTTTTGGGGGGAAGGGAACCGTGAATTATCGCGGCGCGTCATTTGATCGCGGCGCGGCTACTCCAACTGGTAATTCGGAGCTTCACGCGTGATGATCACATCGTGCACATGGCTTTCGCGCAGACCCGCGGAAGTGATGCGAATAAATTTTGCGCGTTCCTGCAACTCGCGAATATTTCCGGCGCCGCAATAGCCCATGCCGCTGCGCAAGCCGCCGACAAGCTGTTCGACAAGACCCGAGAGAGGCCCTTTATAAGGCACTTGTCCTTCGATTCCCTCAGGAACGGATTTCCCTCGTTCCGCGCCCTCCTGCGCATAGCGGTCAGCAGAACCCGCCTCCATTGCGCCCAGCGAACCCATCCCACGATAAGATTTGTAGGTGCGGCCTTGATACAAAATCGTTTCACCGGGGGCTTCCTCGGTGCCTGCGAAAAGTCCGCCAATCATCACGGCCGACGCGCCTGCCGCGAGCGCTTTCGTGATGTCGCCGGAAAATTTGATACCGCCGTCGGCGATAATCGGCACGCCTGTTCCTTGCGCGGCGCGCGAGGTTTCGAGGATCGCGGTGATTTGCGGCACGCCCGCGCCAGTCACCACGCGCGTCGTGCAGATGGACCCGGGCCCCACGCCCACTTTGATTCCGTCGATGCCCAGCGATATCAATTCGCGCGCACCCTCTTCCGTTGCCACGTTTCCGGCAAGGAGCTGCATTTCTGGCAGGCGATGCTTCACTTTTTTGATCGCGTCCATCACGCGAACCGAATGTCCGTGCGCGGTATCGATTGCAAGTGCGTCCGCGCCGGCCTTGGCCAATTCGATTGCGCGTTCGAGAAAATCCCCGGTCGCGCCAATCGCGGCTCCCACGCGCAACCGGCCGTGTTCGTCCTTCGCCGCGATCGGGAATTCGATTTTTTTCTGAATGTCCTTGACGGTGATTAGCCCCTTAAGATTGAAATCCTTGTCGACCACCAACAGTTTTTCGATTCGATGCTGTTGCAACAACTTTTCCGCTTCGTCGAGCGTAGTGCCTACGGCGACCGTGACCAGATTGTCTTTCGTCATCACAGCGCTGACCGGCTGGTCGAGATTGCGCTCGAAGCGCAAATCGCGGTTGGTCAAAATTCCAACGAGCTTCGTGCCGCGGGTCACGGGCAGCCCGGACACTTTGTATTTATTCATGATGTCGAGCGCATGCCGGAGGGAAAGTTCGGGAGCAATGGTCACCGGGTCGACGATCATCCCGCTTTCGGAGCGTTTGACGCGATCGATTTCCTCCGCCTCGCGTTCGACGGTCATGTTGCGGTGCACGAAGCCGAATCCGCCCTGCCGCGCCAGCGCGATGGCCAGGCGCGATTCCGTCACCGTGTCCATCGCCGCGGCCACCACGGGAATATTCAGCGCGAGCTTGCGGGAGAGGCACGTGCGCGTGTCGGTTTCCGCGGGCAGCACGGACGATTTGCCCGGCAACAAGAGCACGTCGTCAAAAGTCAGCGCTTCGGCGATATGACCATCAGGATTCATTCGTCTCCTTGAATGTCGGGAAGAGTTTTTCAGGCCCTAAAAACGCAAAAGCCCAGCAAGGGTTGCTGGGCGCGACTGCAATTTTCCTGTGACAAAAATTCCTCATCCGCGAATAGGTAATTGTAAGCGTCCAAGCGTGGGAAATCAAGCGCTGCCGCGCTAAAATAAAACTGCTCCGGCCGCAGCGATTAAAAAGCTTGCCTGCAATTTCCTCGTATTGACGAATCCCCATCACCCTTTGCAATCACCACTGGCCCGGCGGGTCTTCTTGGACTAGTATGAAACGAGTCTAAGCGCCCGCAGGCGCCGCCCTTCTAAAAGGAGCTGTTTTGGCACGCGAACATAGCCAAGAGAAGACGGTGGTGATTCACTCGGCGGGCTCCGCCACGGAAGCGATGGTGATTCGGGGCCTGCTCGAAAGCGCGGGTATTTCGTCTCCCGGTTCGGCCACGACAGACCCATTCCCGATGGGCGAGCCCGGCGATGATTATCACGGCTCCGACGTTATCGTTCTGGAGTCGCAGGCAGACGAAGCGCGCCGGATCATAGCCGAGTACCTGAAGAGCAACGAGGGAATTGAGCTCGAGACCCCGGAAGATTCCCAATCGTAAAGTTCACTTCTGCGGTGCTGTTGCAGTTTTTAGCCTCTCAACGTCGCGGATCAAACGAAACGTCTGCACCGTTAGTGCGCGTCCATCCGTCGAGGCTGTAACGGCTCCCGCCAGGTCCGTTTGTAAAAGCTCGACCCTCTTTGCGTCATACCTCTGGACAGTTTCCAGGTTTGGCAGACCGTAAGAGTTGCCCTCGCCCACCGAAATCACCGCAACGCGAGGCGCCACTGCATCGAGAAACGGTTCAGTGGAAGACGTTTTGCTTCCATGGTGAGGAACCTTCAGAAAATCTGAGCTCAATGGCTCATGCTCCGTAGTGAGGGTACTCTCGACTTGCCTTTCAATGTCGCCCGCCAGCAGGAATCGAATTTCTCCATCCCTGAGCCGCAACACTACCGAATCATTGTTCGCTGCCGCCGGCGCCTCGGCTAGATCAGCAGGCCACAAAATTTGCCCTTGAACTCCGTCCCAGTTGAAGTTTTCACCTTGTTCTTCGTGAACGGTCGGGACATGCAGCGCCATCGTTTGCGCGAGCAGTTCCCGATACGCTGGCGCGTCCTCGTCGCGGCCCAGCCATAATTGTCCAACGCGAAAATTATTGAGCACCGCTCGCAGTCCGTCGATGTGGTCGTGATGCGCGTGGCTGAGCAGTACCACGTCGAGCTTCTTGATTCCTCGTGACCAAAGATACGGCGAGACCACCTGTTCTCCGACATCAATTCCGGACTGATAGCCGCCTACGCGCTCCGCGCCGGCCGCACCGCCGCCATCGACCAGCATCGTTCGCCCGTCAGGAAAGGCCACAAAAATCGAATCGCCCTGACCAACGTCCAGAACGACCACTTCAAGTCTTCCGCGCGCCAGCCTTGCCCGGAAAGGATAGATCGCGACCACGACGGTCGAGGCCAACAGCGCGACTAGAGCCAGCCACTCAACAGCATGACTTTTTCGCATATTGCCGGTCGCAGCGCGGTTTGTCCTGACCTGCTGCGCAGCCGACCATGCAAGCGTCGCCAAACAGGCCAAAATCGCCATAAAAACAGCCAGGAACCAGTGAGGCGGCCCCGGAATTCGCCAGGACATCCGCGGCAGCCGATTGAACCAACCGACACTGGCTAGTAAACCGGCAACGAGGAGTCCAGTGGCTTTGGCGATTGCCACTGCCAAGGCAGTCGAAATATAAGTAGCCATTAGAGAGAGAAAGCCGAACGGTACGATCAGCGTTGTCAGCAATACGGCAGGTACGTTGCTGGCTGGTCCTGACAAGCTGACGCGATGAAAATACACCGCCAGCAAAGGCATCATGCCAAGCTGGATGCAAAACGACAGCAACACAATTTCCCAAAGCCGCAGGCCGAGGCGCACTGGTACGGTGAACAACGGCTCGGTGCCGATCGACCAACGCTTCGGCAGCCACAGCGCGAGTGCGTTCGCTGCAGCGCGAAGATCAAGGCGGAACTGCGTGGCGCGCGGCGAATGAAGGCGGTCGCGCGTGACGTCGCCGAGATGTTCAAGGGCTTTGCGCAGGGGGCTGCTTGTGCGGTCGATCCACGGCACCGCTAGCCCCGCAATCACGCCGGCCGCCAGAAATGAAAGCTGGTAGCTGGCGTCGAAAAGTTCATCAGGTCTCATGACCAGCAGGATCAGGGCGGCGAGCGCGACTGTGTTGACCAGAGCGACGCGCCGGAACAGCAATCGCGCAAGCAAGAAAATCGCAGTCATCAGCGCCGCACGCAAGATAGGTTGACGATCCTGCACAACACCGAGGTATCCGGCGAGCGCCACGAGCGTCACAATGGTGGTGGCACTCAGCGGCAACCGCAGCAAGCGGCACAGCCAGAACACGAAAACCGCCAGCGCGCCAACGTGCAATCCTGCGACGACAAGCACATGAAACGCAGCTGTTTTTTGAAACGTTTCGGCGAGCTCGGAGTTCACAAAATTGCGGTCGCCAAGCAGCATGGCCCGCAGCACCGCGACTCGCCGCGGTTTACCGGAATAGAGACGATCCAGCCTTGTCAACAAATCGCCGCGCGCCCGTGCGAAGCGACGCGCGATGGAAAAGCTTGCTGGACCGGTGGTTTCGATCAGCTCCGTGCTGCGCAATGTGCCGAGCAGTTCGATGTTTTGGCGCTGCAGGAATCCGCGTTCATCGAATGCGCCGGGGTCTTGATAGTTTCGCGGGAGGCGCGCGCGGCAAAGGGCTTCGACGCCATTTCCCGCGCGTAATTGTGGGAGCGTGTCGCCATTCGGACCGAAATAATAATTGAGACGCAAGCCGCCCCGCACTACAACCGTTTGTCCGCCAACCTCCACGCTCGCGAGATCGATTGTGTAGCGCGCCCCCCACGGCAAACGCTCTGGATCTTCACGCAGAATCCCGCGCCAGCGCAGAGCCTGGCTCGTATCGATTTTTCCGGAGTCAACGAGCCTTGCGACATCATCGGGTGCAATGTCGCGCTGTTCCAGTTGCGTGGCCAGTCCACCCAACGCAAACCAAGCGGCCAATGCAAAAATGCCCGCGACTGCAATTTTCTTCCACAGAAATACAAGGAACAGCCCAGCGAGGATGGAAATTATCGCGGCTGTAATCCAGAGGGCTGGACTCGCACCAGGGAATTCTCCAGCGGCAATTCCGGAAGCGAACGCCAGTCCAAGCCACAGCGCCGGAAGTTTCACCGGACTCGGTCTAGCCGCGCGATGGTCTCAATGTGGTAAGTCTGAGGGAACATATCAACTAGGTAAATGTCGCTGACAGCATACGCCTTCGCGCATAGTTTTGCCAAGTCGCGCGCCAATGTTGCGGGATCGCAGGATGCGTACACGATTCGCCGTGGGCCGATCTCAATCAGCTTTTCCAGAGCCTCCGGCTCGATCCCTGCGCGCGGTGGATCCGTAACGACAACATCAGGCGCTGCGCCGCGCTTCCGCTTCCATGCAGCGAGAAACGCCTCGGTGGAATCATTTCGCGCCGCAATTGTTTTTCCGCTCAGCCCTGCATTTGTTTCCAGATCGCGCGCGGATGCCGGATTGGCTTCGACTGCTTCCACGTGCGAGAAGTTCTTGGCCAGTGACATGGCGAACAATCCTACGCCCGCATACAAATCGAGAGCCAGCTCGCCGCTTCCCACCGCCGCGGCCACCACGCCGGCCATCTCATCCACCAGAAATCGGTTCACCTGGAAAAATGACATATGGCCGACTCGAAAACTGTTTTGGCCGATCTTGTATTGCAGAAAGCCGGGGCCGTGCAGCGACATTCGCTCGCCGCGCGCATCCTGTATGAGAATGCTTTTCACATCTTCGATCGCCTCGGACAATAGTTTCGCGATTGGTTCTGCGGCGCGGGGGAGTGAGCTGCAAGAAATATTCAGCAGGACGCCGCGATCCTCGGCATCGACGAACGCCTCGACTTCCCACAGTGTTTCCGGCAGTTTGCCTTCGCGCAAGGCGCTTCGCAATGCTTCAAATGTCGCGAAGAGTTTCGGCGAAAGGATCGGACAAACGTTTACCGGGCACAGCGTTGAAGATCCAGCGCGAAAATATCCGATGCCGGGAGGTTGATTTGCGGAAGCACCCGCAGGTTCGCCGGCAATCGGCCGAATCTTCCACTGCGCGCGGTTGCGGTATTGCCATGGCGGCGACGCGTGGACCGATATCGGGCCTGTCCAATCGATCCGCCCGATTCGCCGCAAGGTTTCGCGAAGGATTTGCTCTTTGTAACGAAGCTGCGCCTCGTACGAAACGTGCTGATAGTCGCATCCGCCGCAGGCGCCAAAATGCGGACATTGAGCATTGATGCGTTCAGGTGAAGGGGTCAGCACTCGCATCAGGCGCCCGCGGACGAATTTCTTCTTACGCTCTCCCGGTTCGACCTCGACTTCTTCTCCCGGCAGCACGAACGGCACGAACACGGCCTCGCCATTTTCGTGCGCGAGCCCCTCGCCTCCGTAAATCAATTTGTCGATTTTTGCGCGTATCATGATTTTGCAAATCCCGGTTGGTATCGCCGCCGATTATTTCAGGTAGTAGAGGCTCAGTCTCGATAGCCGGTAAATTTCAAAAAGGCGCTTTTGCATGTATTGGCGCTCTACCAGCGCAAGCTGTTCCGCGGACATTTTGCGCCGATACGGCGCGAGGGCGCGATCCATTTCGCGCCTGACCGTCAGCATTGTTTCCGCATCGGCTGTGGAAGTGAGCGTGGCCGAGAGTTTGTCTTCAAGGACGGTGAGTCTGCGTTCGAGTTCCTCGAGATCGAGATGTGCGGGAGCGTCGAGCCTCGTCTTGGCTTCTTCAACGCCGCGCGCTACGTCGTTGAAGCGTTTCGCTAGCTCGGGGGACGCATCAACAGCTTGGTCGGCGGCGAAACGCAGTTTTCGGATGCTGTCATCAAGGTAGCGCGCCAGTTCCTCGCGCGAAAACGGCTCCGCGGATGCGAGTCGTGCGTGTCCCTCGGGGCCTTTGCCAGCGGCGGCTTCGCGCGCTTCTTCCGCGGCGTCGAGCACGGCGTCCACGCAATAGGCCAGGCTTTTCAGCGTGCGACCGGCGGTGCCGCGCCGCGAACGTCCGTAACTTTCAAAGGCGCTGTCGATTCCCTTGAGCACCGCTTCCAACGGAATTCCCGCTTTCTGCCAGGTCTCCAGAATTGCCCAATCGAGTGGCGAGACCAAAAGATGCGCGCCGCGTTTGCGCCAGAAATGTTCTTCGATTTCGGTGAAGTAATTGAAATAGTTGAAGTCGGCCATCGCGAGGCGGCGATTAACGCGCCGGCTTCCGCGCCGGGGATGCTGGTTTACGGGTGGCTTCCTGGTGCTCGGATGCAGCTCGTGGCGTCGCGATTTCCGCAGTCGCGTTGCGCTCCCAGAGAATTCGCAGCCCTTCCAGGGTTAAATGCTCGTCAACTTCTCGAATGTGCCGCGAGCCGCTGCCAATGAGCGCCGCCTGACCGCCCGTGGCGATCACGCGTGTTTCCGCCCCCAGTTCCTTCTTCAGGCGTTCCAAAATTCCATCGACCAGATCGGTGAAGCCATAATACAACCCGGCCTGCATGGATGCCGCAGTATTTGTGCCGATGATTTTTCCAGGGTCGCGAATTTCGACGCGAAAGAGCCTCGCAGCGCGCGCAAAGAGCGCATCGGCGGAAATCCCCACGCCAGGCGCGAGGACGCCTCCCAAATATTCTCCGCGTTTTGACACCACATCAAAATTAATCGCCGTGCCGAAATCCACCACTACGCACGGGCCGCCGTATTTCGCGAATGCCGCCACGCCGTTGGCAATGCGGTCCGCGCCCACTTCCTGCGGATTGTCGTAATGCACCGGCATGCCGGTCTTGATTCCCGGCTCGACGAAAAGCGCTTTCAAACCGAAATATCGTTCCGCCATTTCCGCCAAAGTCGCGTTCAATGACGGCACCACGGACGCAATGATTACGCCGTTGATTTCTGTCGCGGCAAGACCTGCCAAGGTGAAAAGCTCTCGCGTCAGGATTCCATATTCATCGACTGTTTGATCGCGCGCCGTGGTCAATCGCCAGTTTGCCAGCAACTCGTCGCCGCGAAACACGCCAAGCGCCGTGTTCGTGTTCCCCACGTCCATTGCCAGCAGCATCATTCCGCCTCGGACACCGTGCCGGAAATCACAGTCTCGATTCTTCCGTCGTCGCGCTTTACGCGCAGAATTCCCATGGATTCCAATCCTGCCGTCGTTCCCACGAAACTCTCCGCGCTCGTGGAAATGCGCACGCGTTTGCCCTCGAAATAACTCGACACATCGGCGAATCGCTTCAAAATTGGCGCAGTCCCTTCGGCGACGAATTGATTGTAGTAGCGGTCGAGGTGCCGCAGCAACCGCGCAATCAGTTCTAGCCGCGAATGCATGCGGCCAGTCTCGATGCGCATTGACGTCGCGATGTTAGCAAGTTCGCCCGGCATTTTCGGCTGATTTACGTTTATGCCAATCCCAATCACGGCAAAATGCATTCGGTCCGGCTCGGCTTGCATCTCCGTTAGAATACCGCAGACTTTTTTGCCTTTCAGCAGCACATCGTTCGGCCAGCGAATGTCGGGGCGAAGGCCGCCTTCTTCCGAGATCGCGTCGTAAGCCGCGAGTCCTGCGACAAGAGTGAGCGCCGGCGCGAGCATCGGAGAAATGTGCGGCCGCAGCAGAATGCTGGCGTAAATTCCCGCGGCCTTTTCCGAATGCCACGAATGTCCCGCGCGTCCGCGCCCTGACGTTTGCTCCTCTGCAACGACCACCGCGCCGTGTGCCTCGCCTTCATCTCCCAGGCGCATCGCCACTGTGTTTGTCGAGTCCACTTTGAAGAAATGAAAAATATGCTTCGCGAACGGAGTTCCGCGCAGGCCTCGCGCAAGCAATTTCGGCGCCAGAACGTCCGCCGCGCGCTCGATGTGATAGCCCGTCCGCGGATGGCCCTTCACTTTCACGCCGGCTGCGCGCAGGATCTCAATCCAGCGCCAGACCGTTTGCCGCCGGACACCGATTTCCTTCGCGATTTGCGCGCCGCTGATTACGATTGTCGTGTTTTCGGAAAGGAGCGACAGCAACGCGTCAATGCGCTTGTCCGTACGTCCGGGGAGGTTCGACCGGTTTCGTTGTACACGTGATTTCGCTTGCGCCATGGAAGGTCAATTCTCAAGTGACTCGCGGTGGCGGCCGTCGCGTCTACTCCAACTGCGCCAACCGGTCCACAATCTTCTGATACTCGAGCTGCCGTTCGGCAAGCGTCGCTTCCAAGCCGCGAACAATTTCCGCCGGGGCCTTGCTCCGAAACGTGTTGTCGGCCAGCCGCTGTTTCTTCGACGCGATATCTTTTTCCAGCCGTTCTTTCTCTTTTCTCAGCTTAGCCGTTTCCGCTTTGGCGTCGATTGGCTCACCTTCGAACTGAATCCGCAAGTCGAATTGTGATGTGGAGCGCACTGCTCCCTCGCCGCTCTCCAGCTTTCCAGGCTGGATGTTCAGTGAAGAAAGGCTTCCTAGCCGAAGAATCACATCGAGGTTCTCTGCGGCGCGACTGCGCACTTCGGAATTCGCCGACGCGAAGTCCGCGGACACTTTTCTCTTTGTGTCGAGCTTTATTTCAGCGCGAATATTGCGCGCGGCCACAACAATCTCCTGCACCAGCTCGACGCTGCGTTCGGCTCCTGGATTAGACCAGGACTTATGCGGCGCTGGGAAGCTTTGAAGCGAAATGGATTTCGCGTCTGTGGTTTGTGGCAACCGGCGCCAGAGCTCCTCGGTGATGAATGGCATGAAGGGATGCAGCAAGCGCAGAGCATATTCGAACGCCGCGAATAAATTCCGCCATGTGGCGATGGCGTCGGCGCGATTCTCGGAAGCCAATTGCGGCTTCAGCCATTCGATATACCAGTCGCAGAAATCGCCCCAGAAAAAGTGGTAGATGACGTGTGCCGCCTCATGGAAGCGGAAATCCTCGAGGGCGTCGTTGATTTGCGCGGTCACTGCCGCGAGGCGCGAGAAAATCCACTGGTGAGGCAACGCATCCCGCGTCGGATACGGCGCTTTAGCACGAATATTAGGCGCCGCAAGCTCTTCGAGCGTCACGCCCGCCGCTTCAATCTTTTCCAGATTAAAAAATAAAAATCGCGCGGCGTTCCAGATTTTGTTCGCAAACGCTCGATAGCTCAGAATGCGGTCTTCGCTCAGCGCGATGTCCGTTCCAGGGGCTGCCATCACGGTCAATGCAAACCGCAGCGCGTCTGTCCCGTATTTCTCGATGATTTCCAGCGGATCGACCACATTTCCGCGGGTTTTTGACATTTTTATTCCGTGAGGGTCGCGAACAATTCCATGCAAATAAAGTTGCCGGAAGGGAATTCGTTCTTCGATTTTGGCGCCGGATGCCAGATGCAGGCCCAGCATGACCATCCGCGCGTCCCAGAAAAAAAGAATGTCGTAGCCGCTGATCAGGAGGCTCGTCGGATAAAAGGTGCGCAAATCTTCCGTGTCGTCCGGCCAACCGAGGGTCGATAGCGGCCAGAGGCCCGAGCTGAACCACGTGTCGAGAACGTCGGGATCCTGCGTCAGTTTGCCGCTGCCGCACTTCTCGCATTTCTCCGGCCCGCTGGCAATTTGCGCGCGGCCATCCACCACCTCGACGCGCGAATCCCTTGCCGGAGTCATCGCGCCGCAATCGCCGCAATGCCAAATCGGAATGCGATGGCCCCACCAAAGCTGCCGGGAAATGCACCAATCGCGAATGTTGATCAGCCAGTCGAGAAATATTTTCTTCTGATTGTCCGGCACAATCGAAAGCTGTCCGGCCTCGACGGCCTGAATGCCGGGCGCAGCCAATGGCTTCATTTTGCAGAACCATTGCACGGAGAGCCGCGGCTCGATAATCGTTTTGCAGCGGTCACAAAGGCCGACGGACATCGCATGGTTCGTTATGCTTTCGAGAAGCCCTCGCGCCTTCAGGTCTTCGATGATTTTCTCCCGCGCGGCGAACCGTTCCATCCCTGCGTACGCGCCCGCAGCCGAGCTCATCCGCGCGTCCGGAGTCATCACGTCAATTTCGGCGAGATTGTGACGCCGGCCGATCGCGAAATCGTTCGGGTCGTGCGCGGGAGTCACTTTCACCGCGCCCGTGCCGAATTCGCGATCCACAAAATCATCCGCGATAATCGGGATTTCGCGGTTCATCAGGGGCAGCACGGCCATTTTTCCGATTAAGTGTTCGTAGCGCTCATCGTTTGGATGAACGGCGACAGCGGTGTCCCCCAACATGGTTTCCGGCCGCGTGGTAGCGACAACAATAAAGTCCTTTGAACCCGCAACGGGATAGCGGATGTGCCAAAGTTTCCCTTCGCGCGCTTCGTGCACGGTTTCCAGGTCGCTCAGCGCTGTTTGGCAACGAGGACACCAATTCACCATGTAGCGGCCGCGATAAATCAACCCCTCGCGATACAGCCGCAGGAACGCTTCCATCACGGCTCGGTACAGCGGCGCATCGAGCGTGAATTTCTCGCGCGTCCAATCGCACGACGCGCCCAGACGAATCATCTGCTTCTTGATATTGCCGCCGCTTTCGGCTTTCCACTGCCAGACGCGCCGCTCGAACTCCTCCCGCCCAATCTGCTCGCGTTTCAGCCCTTCTTTCGCAAGTTGCCGCTCGACCACCACCTGCGTGGCGATGCCCGCGTGATCCATTCCGGGAAGCCAAAGCGTGTTGTTGCCGCGCATTCGATGCCAGCGCACAATTATGTCAATCTGCGTGTGCTCGAGCATGTGGCCGATGTGGATTGAGCCCGTAACGTTCGGCGGCGGCAAAACAATTGAAAACATTTCGCCGGGATTAGCCGCGTCGGCGCGGTAAAGCTTCTCGTCAAACCAGGCCTGCGCCCAGCGCCGTTCGATCTCCTGCGGTTCGTATGCCTTGGGAATCTCGCGTTCCATGTGATTCGCGATTGACGGTTTCCCTGCACCCTACTGCATTTTTTTGATATACGTGAAGCCAACAACTATACGAGGCAATCGTGCGGTCCGTCAAATGGGGGATAGCAGGGTAAATCAGGCAACTTGCAGAGTTACTTCTTATTGCGTTCGCGATTCAGGATTTCTTCGACCAGGGGACGGAGCAGCCCGTTGGAGAGGGCCTCGTGAATCTGAGGTTCGAGCTTTTCAAGCAGCTTTGCCACTACGTTATCAACCACCGCCGAGTCCATTCCCGCGTTTTTAGCAACCACTGCTGATACAGCGTCGGAAAGAGCGGTCTGCTCAGGTGAAATGTGCAATTTCTCCATCGGGTCAACGTGAAATTGCTCCTGAACTTCCTTGCGAGCCGGGATTTCCGCAGCAGGAATTTCCGCGCGTGTTTCGTCCTCCACATCGTATAGCCGCTGGGGAGCAACTTTCTCCGGTCCATCTGTCTCTAGGGTCGGATCTTCGCCCGAGTATGACGTCGATTCTTGAGCGTTCGGCGCGACATCCGCGCTTTCGCTGCCTGGTACTTCCGCTGGCGGCGCGAAAGCAAACTCCTGGGGCATTCGGAAGGGAATTGGCTCCGGGAGGAGCGCGGATTGTGTCTGCTGCGCGCCCGCGGGTTCGGCCTCTGGTTCCTCCTGCCGCGCTGGTTCCACGTCTGGCGTGTAATTCGGCGCGTCTTCCGCTTTTGTGATTGCGTACTTGTTGGATG
>DASZCH010000099.1:0-13657 GCA_035943235.1 Candidatus Acidiferrales bacterium | reverse complement strand
GGCGCGCTCGATGCCAGAAATGAGGTTATTGCCGTCGCCGAGAGGCTCGCTGCGCCGATCGTCAAAGCGTTGCTTGGCAAGTCCGTGGTTCCCGATGATTGTCCCTACACAACGGGTGGAGTGGGCCTTCTCGGCACGAAGGCTTCCCAGGATGCACTCGAAGGATGCGACACTCTTCTCATTGCGGGGTCGTCCTTTCCATATATTGAGTTCTATCCCGCTCCTGGCAAGGCGAATGCCGTTCAAATTGACATCGACCCGGTGCGTATCGGACTTCGCTATCCCGTGAAAGTCGGCGTCGTAGCTGATTGCCGCAAGGCATTAGAGGGCCTGCTGCCTAAGCTCAAACAAAACAAGAACCAGGACTTCTTGAAGAAAGCTCGAAGAGAAATGAAGAAGTGGGACGAGCTAATGCGGAAAAGGAGTTCGCGGCAAGAGAAGCCCATGAAGCCCCAAGTTGTTGCGTGGGAACTGGGAAAACGATTGAACGATGACGCGATCATCTCTTGCGACTCAGGGACGATTGCCACCTGGTTTGCACGGTACATTCCGGTGAAGGGTCAGCAGAAACACTCGCTCTCCGGGACGTTGGCAACAATGGCGAACGGCCTTCCTTACACCATTGCCGCTCAGATTGCATATCCAGACCGGCAATGCGTGGGATTCGTGGGTGACGGCGGATTTACTATGTTGATGGGCGAGTTTGCGACCGCGGTCAAATACCAACTGCCGATTCGAATCGTCGTGATCAAGAACAACACGCTAGGTCAAATCAAATGGGAACAAATGGTTTTTTTGGGAAATCCAGAGTATGGCTGCGAATTGAATCCAATTGACTTCGCCGGCTTCGCCCAAGCGTGCGGCGGCACCGGTTTTCGAATTGAAGAACCTAGCGAGTGCGGGCGCATTTTGGACAAGGCGCTGCGGACGAAGGGACCAGTGCTAATCGAGGCCGTTGTGGACCCAAACGAGCCTCCCATGCCACCCAAGGTGACGTGGGACCAAGCCGAGAAGCTAGCTAAGTCGCTCGCCAAGGGCACTCCCAATCGGAAGGAAATCGTGCTGACGATTGCTTCAGACCGGGTTCGAGAGATGGTCTAGATCGCCGTCCCTCCGCAGGCGTCCTCGATGTTTCGCACGCACTGATTAGAAAGTGTTGAATCATGTCTACTACGAGTGGCCTTGTCGCACTGGAAACCGATCCTGTACGGAGAGAACGCAAGAACCCATCCGCTACTACCGACTTCCGGGGGCTCGAAGCTGAACTGTTGAAGCGAATCGAAGGCGAGGTTCGTTTTGACAATGCGAGCAGAGCCATATACGCGACCGATGCCTCGAATTACCGACAAGTGCCCATCGGCGTCGTAATCCCGAAAACTCAAGAGGACGTGATCGAGACAATTTCAGTGTGCCGGAATTTTTCTGCGCCGGTGCTTTCTCGCGGCGGTGGCACCAGCCTTGCGGGGCAATGTTGCAATGCGGCCATCGTAATTGACTGGTCTAAATACTTGAATCGAATGATCGAACTGAACGTGGCAGATCGCTTTGCGCGAGTTGAGCCAGGAACCATCTGCGACGATGTAGTCAACGCCGGAAAACCCTACGATCTCACCTACGCACCCGATCCCGCCACCCACAATCACTGCTGTTTTGGCGGAATGATTGGCAACAATTCGTGCGGCGCGCATGCGCAAATGAACGGCCCGGCCGTCGATAACGTAGAGTCGCTGGAAATTCTGCTTTACGACGGAACGCGAATGAGTGTCGGGGCACTCAGCGAAACGGAATGGCAGCGGCGCGCTGAAGGCGCTGGCCGAGAGGCGGAGATTTACGCGGGGCTGAAGGCGCTGCGCCAGAAGTATCAAGGATTGATTGAAAAACGCTATCCCAAGATTATTCGCCGAATCTCTGGTTATAACCTCGACCAGTTAATTCCTAACGAAAAGGGAATGGTGAATATTGCCAGAGCGCTCGTGGGGAGCGAAGGCACCTGCGTTACGATTCTGGAGGCCAAGGTCACCTTAATCTATAACCAGCCGGAGCGCGTAATTCTGGTGCTCGGCTATCCTGATGTATATCAGGCCGCCGACCATCTGATGGACATTCTGGAATTCAAACCTATTGCACTGGAAGGCATCGATTACCGGCTGTATCAAAACATCCAAAAAAAGGGTGGCTTACACAGCGCACACCTGCACCTGCTCCCCGACGGGCAAGGCTGGCTGATCGTCCAATTCGGCGCGTCCACCCAGGAAGAGGCTAAGGAAACAGCCGAGAAGCTATGCCGAAAATTAGGTAAACAGCCGCATGCACCGAGTATGAAGCTCCTTGTGGACAAGAAGCAGCAAAAAAATTTATGGGATATTCGAGAAGCGGGTCTTGGCGCGACGGCGTTCGTTCCCGGCGAGAAAGATACCTGGCCCGGTTGGGAGGATTCCGCGGTTGCACCGGAAAAAGCTGGCCGGTATCTCCGCGATCTGCGCGCGCTTTTCAATAAATATCATTATAACCCGGCGCTTTATGGCCATTTCGGCCAAGGATGCATCCACTGTCGCGTCGATTTCGACCTTTTTACCGAAGCTGGAGTGAGGCAATACCGCTCGTTTATGGACGAGGCGACTGACTTAATTGTCAGCTATGGCGGTTCATTCTCAGGCGAGCATGGCGATGGACAGTCAAGAGCAGAATTCCTCGGCAAGATTTTTGGCCCGGAGCTGATGCAGGCGTTTCGGGAATTCAAATCTCTCTGGGACCCCGATTGGAAAATGAATCCCGGCAAGATAATTGATGCGTACCGGATCGACGAGAATTTGCGGCTGGGGCCCGGTTACAACCCGCGCGAACCGGAGACTCATTTCAAGTTTCCCGAAGATAACGGAAGTTTTGCGCACGCAACGCTCCGCTGCGTCGGCGTGGGGAAGTGTCGCCGGCTTTCCGGGGCTGGTGAACAAGCAACCATGTGTCCGAGTTTTATGGTGACGCGCGAAGAAAAAGATACGACGCGCGGCCGCGCGCACGCCTTGTTCGAGATGTTACAAGGCGACGTGATTGCAGACGGCTGGCGTGATGACGGCGTGAAAGATGCACTTGATCTTTGCCTGGCGTGCAAGGGATGTAAGGGCGACTGCCCCGTCAACGTTGACATGGCTACGTACAAAGCGGAATTCCTCTCCCATTATTGGGAAGGCAGGCTCCGCCCCAAGTTTGCCTACGCATTTGGCTGGATCGATAAATGGGCCCGGTTGGCTTCGCTAGCTCCGGGCTTAGTCAATCTGATGACGCAGGTTCCGTTCGCGCGCGGATTTGCAAAAATGGTGGCCGATGTGCCGCCTGAGCGAAGCATACCTCGTTTTGCCGCTCAAACTTTTAAAGCTTGGTTCAAGAAACATAAGTCTGCGCCGAACGGCGGCCGGCGCGTAATTCTCTGGCCGGATACGTTCAACAATTTCTTCTTTCCGGAGACCGCGATTGCGGCCGTAGAAGTATTGGAATCCGCGGGCTGCCACGTACTCGTGCCCGAGCGTCACTTCTGCTGCGGCAGGCCGCTGTACGACTATGGATTTCTGGACATGGCGAAGCAGTATCTTCAAGACATTCTGTCCGCACTCGGTACGGAGATTGATCGCGGCGTTCCGATGGTTGTGCTTGAACCAAGCTGTTGCTCTGTGTTTCGGGATGAGCTCACTGGGTTGTTTCCCACGCTGCCTCGAGCGCGAAAGTTGAAGGAGCAAACTTTCACGATATCGGAATTCCTGGAAACGCAGCACGATTTTGAGCCGCCAACTCTGAAGAAAAAGGCTTTGGTCCATGGCCATTGCCATCACAAGGCAATCATGCGAATGAAAGACGAGCGGGCGATTTTTGGGAAAATGGGACTCGAATATCAAGTACTCGATTCTGGCTGTTGCGGGATGGCGGGTTCCTTTGGATTCGAAAAAAATAAATACCAGCTATCCGTCGACGTAGGCGAGCGGGTTTTGTTGCCCGCTGTTCGGCGTGCCGAGCGCTCGACTCTCCTCATAGCAGACGGTTTCAGTTGCAGAGAGCAAATTGCGCAGCTCACTGATCGCCATGCGCTGCATACGGCCGAAGTTTTATCACTCGCAATGCATAATCCCGACGTCACAAGCCACGCCTATCCCGAGAGCCACATAGTCGATCGCAGAGAAAAAGCCCAGAGAAAATCGATGATGAAAGCGGGCCTCGCGCTAGGCGCGCTCGCCGTTGCGGGAGCCGCGTTTGCATTCGCTCGACGGAAATAAAGGCAATGGTTCTTCTTAAGACTGGGAGCACGTACTGTGAAAAACGAGACCGTGGTTGTCACCGGAGCCTCTGCCGGACTGGGACGTTCGATCGCGTGTGAATTTGCAAAGCATGGAGCTCGTATCGCCCTTCTCGCGCGTGGAATCAAGGGACTTGAGGCAGCCTGTCGGGAAGTGGAAGCAGCGGGCGGAACGGCGCTGGCGTTGCGCGCCGATGTTTCCGAGGCCGAGGCCGTCGAGTCCGCCGCCGCGGATGTGGAGCGAACGTTCGGAAAGATAGACGTTTGGATAAACAATGCAATGGTATCCGTGTTTTCCCCAATCAAAGAAATGAAAGCCGAAGAATTCAAGCGGGTCACGGACGTGACTTATCTCGGCGTCGTGAACGGCACCCTCGCGGCGCTGAAACGAATGTTGCCCCGCGACAATGGGAAAATCGTGCAGGTAGGCTCAGCCCTCGCCTACAGGAGCATTCCTCTCCAGTCGGCGTACTGTGCTGCCAAGCATGCAATCGTCGGTTTTACCGATTCGTTGCGTTGTGAGCTTATCCACGACAAGAGCTGCGTGAGCGTGTCGGTGGTTCATATGCCAGCACTCAACACGCCTCAATTTGGCTGGGTCAAGAGCAGGCTTAAATACAAAGCGCAGCCCGTTCCTCCGATTTTCGAACCGGAAGTCGGCGCGAAGGCAGTGTATTGGGCGGCGCACCATAATCGTGCAGAAGTATACGTGGGAGGCTCGACGGTGGAGGCGATCCTCGGAAATAAGATTGCCCCACGGCTTTTGGATAAATATTTGGGCCGCACAGGCTACGATGCGCAACAAACCTCTGAGCCGGAGGATGCCGGTCGTCGCAACAATCTTTGGCTTCCGGTGGATTCGGACCAGGACTGCGGCGCTCACGGCACATTCGACAAACGTGCCCGCCCTTTTAGCGTTCAACTGTGGGCCGACCTTCATCGTTCTTGGTTGGGACTCGGGCTTGGGTTTTCGACTCTGACCATCGGGCTTTTATTGGCAGCGAAATCGAGAAACCATGGATGAATTTCAGGTATCCGGTTGCGACCGTCTATTTCGGACCGTTTTTCTGCCATGTCCCGGCTTGACAAGTCCGTAAGCAAATTTTCGTAAAGCAGCACATCAGGAGGAATCATGAAACCCATTGGAAAACGGCGCTGGGCAATTGCCGAGGGCTATATTCCCAGCTGGAGCAATGGTCCCGAACCACAAATGAAGAGTCACGAAACGGCTTGCATCTTGAACGCCGGCGACAAGGTTGCCCATGTGCGGATTTCGGTATTTTTTTCTGATAGAGGTGTTGTGGGCCCGTACGAAATCACCATTCCAGCGCAAAGGACTCAACATATCAGATTCAACGATCTCGTCTCTCCGGAAGCCATCCCTCGGGACACGGATTTTTCAAGCGTGATCGAATGCGATGTGCCAGTCGTCGTGCAGCACACACGACTGGACTCACGCCAGGCCGCCAATGCCCTGCTCAGCACCATCGCCTACGCCGGCACGGATTGAAACGAAATAGCCTTCGCCGGTGCGAACCAAGTGAAAATGGCCACTGCGCCCAAGCACGCGACGTCCTCCATAAAGAGCATCGAAGTATCCGCTTGTACGATCCCAACAGACTTTCCGGAATCGGATGGGACACTCGAATGGGATAAGACAACGATTGTCTTAGTCGAGGCCAAGTCTGGCGAAATCGGCGGCATTGGTTACACCTATGCAGATGCAAGCACGGCAAAGCTCATCGATAGCCTTCTTCGCACGGTGGTTGAAGGGCGCGACGCGATGGACGTTGCGGGCGCGTGGCTGGCGATGACTCAAGCCATTCGAAATCTTGGAAGACCGGGCATAGCGTCCATGGCGATATCTGCAGTGGACATCGCGCTGTGGGACCTTAAGGCCAAACTTCTTCGACTCCCTTTGGTAAAGCTCTTGGGAGCCGTGCGAAACAGAATACCCGTTTATGGCAGCGGTGGATTCACATCCTATCCGATTGATCGGCTGCAGCGGCAGTTGTCGGATTGGGTTAAGTCGGGAATTCGTATGGTGAAAATGAAAATAGGCAGGCAGGCGAATGACGACCCGACGCGGGTCCTCAGCGCGCGAGAGGCTATCGGCAACGACGCCGGCTTATCCGTCGATGCCAATGGCGCGTATAGCCGAAAACAGGCGCTGCAGCTCGCGGAGCGGTTTCGAGAGGCAAATGTAAGTTGGTTTGAAGAGCCGGTTTCGTCCGATGATTTGGAAGGACTCCGATTCATCCGTGAACAAGCTCCGAAAGAAATGGAAATCGCTGCCGGAGAATATGGCTACGATGCCCGTTACTTTCGCACAATGTTGGAGTCAGGAGCGGTGGATGTACTCCAGGCGGACGCCACGCGTTGCGGAGGAATCACGGGTTTTCTACAAGCAGGCGCCCTATGCGCCGCGCATTCAACGCCGATTTCCGCTCATACGGCACCATCGATTCACAAGCACGTGTGCTGTGCCGTGACCAGCGCCGTCCATGTTGAATATTTTTACGACCACGTGCGGATCGAAAACTTGGTATTCGACGGCGTCCAACAGCCACAAAACGGATGTTTAATTCCCGATGCGACGCGCTTCGGCTTGGGACTCGAAATTCGCCGCGCCGATATAGAGAAATACGCCATTCGGTAATTTGAGCTTAACGCGGCTGCCAGCCGAGGGGAGAATCCGGGAGACAAATCGAAAACGTTGGGACCGCAAGCCATCTCAACAAGGGGATACTGAAAAATGGCCGATGCAACTTTTTTCAATGAATACCGGCCCAAGATTCTAATTGCGCTTGTTCTGACTCTTGCATCGGGCCTTGTCGACATCGTCGGATACTCCGGCATCTTTCATTTCTTTACGGCACACCTGACGGGTACGACGGTGCATTTGGGACATGGCATCATGGTTCGGAATTGGATGGATGTTTTGGCCGCAGGAATCATCGTGGCGGCATTTTTGTGCGGATCGATTTTTGCGCGCTCGCTGATCGAGTTCGGCTCCAGGACCCGAATTCGAAGAATTGCTTCGGTCACTCTCGGAATCGAAGCAATTCTGCTCGTGGCGGTGGCTTATGAGCGTTTGAACTCAACGGCAACAACCTATTCGAGTTTGGCGCTTCTGGCCGGCGCGATGGGAATCCAGACCGCAACACTGACGGGGATCGGCCCCCTGACAGTCCATACCACCTTCGTGACGGGCATGGTGAACAAGATCGGTCAGCTCGTTTCTCACATCACTTTCCGTGCCTATGATTTATTGAAAACGAAATCTCGGAGCGCCAGCGTTGAACGCGCTCAAAGAGAAGATCGTCAAATGACGCTGTTTCTCCTCTGCATTTGGCTGTTTTACGTCGGCGGCGCTGCGGCGGGAACATGGTCGTTTGCCGTTTGGGGCATGCGAGCGCTTTTTATCGCGGTAGGTCTGTTGCTCATCAGCATAGCCACCGACCGCGTGTGGCCGGTCTCGATTAAGGAAGAGAAAGAACAATCGGAGCGTTAGAGGCCTGCGGCACCGGATGAGAGCGCGAACCCCGAACCGTCGTCGTTCGCACGTTCGAACGGCGGCCACGCGAGGAGGCTCTCAGTAAACGTCAAGGTCGCGGCCCACAACCACCTTCTCGAAATTCTTACGGCATCCGTCCTTGGCATCACTGCGGCCGGCCAAATCCCAACCCATGCTCGCATCCTGGCTCACGAGAAATGGATGCGGAGGAATCGGCTTGCCGCTTAGATGACTTGGCCCTCGATACTGCCGCCGTTCGTCACGGGGTCTACTTGGTACAGGGCGGTGACGACCTGAGCAGGCTGATTATTCGCTACTGGATTTCGAATCGTTTGTACCCGCAGGCTTGTTTCCACCGCATCCTGCAAACATTGTCACCAGTGAAAAGAGAACAATTCCTGCTAAAGCTGATTTCCGATTGCCTTGAGTGCTGCCAATGAGGCTCCTCCAAGAGATGCAAGATGAATTATCGTGCTCAGTATGGGAGGCAGCGATATAGGTCGCAGTGATCAAAGTCACCGGCTCGTGTGCTCTACGTCACATTTTCAACGTGAAACAGCAGATTGAAAACGGAGCCTTTTCGGCAATCCCTTGCAGCTCCTAGTGCGGCTTCGCAACGAAAACCAGGGAGGCCAAATAGACGAGGATCCCAAGGGCGGTCAAAGACGCGCTGATGAAGACAAAAAGAACGAAGGCGAGCGGATGAAACCATAGCAGGCTCGCAATCTCAACGAGCAAACCAGCGATAATCAGGGCGCTCGCGGTTCGTAGCACTCGGTCAATCACGAACTTCATTGTGCAGGCCTCCAAAATTTCACGTGCTCAAGCGCCGCAATATTATGGATGGTGTCATGGCAACCGCTCGATATGCAGGACATCTGATTCGAAATCAACGTATCCATGACCGCCGAATGAATTGGGTTTTCCTGAAAACTCCTCGCGCCCTGATGGCAATGCAAACATTGATTGTTGTTGTATCCGCCCGGTATGCGAATTGGATTGGGCGGCTTAGTCACATACTGGAAGTAAATGCGACTTACACCCCGCAGCTTGTCTCTTAGCGGACCGAATAAGGTGTAATCGGCATGGCAGGCATAACAAGCTTGGTCTGCGGGCACTCGATGGTTCTGAAAGTGAGCGGCAGGAATGTAATTGGCATCATCGACGTAAAGGCTCCTGCCGTAAGGTTCCATCGAGTGGCAAGAAATACAGAATTTCGTTTGCTCCGACCGCTCCACGTGGGCATTCATGCCTCCAACGAGACAAAGGCAAGGAAGAACTGCTAGTGCGATAAAAGCGACAATCTTACCGGTAGCACCTGTGGTCACTGAAGGCCGAATGAGAAACACTAATGCCAGAAAAATGGTGACGACAATTTGCGCAATTAGCAGTCCTACCAAGCCAGTCACGAAGTCCCCTGATCGCCCTGAGGGCTATTTGTTCTTCCCTAGCTCCCGAATGTAAGCCACGAGTCCTTTAATCTGATCAGCAGTCAGCTTGTCCTTGTAGGCCGGCATCGTTTTACCCATCCCATTGGTGATAAAGCCATTCAACTCCGCATCGGATTTTTTCTGCACTTCATCCGACCGCAGATCCTTCGCGCCCAGTTTCTTGCCCATCACGCTGTTGCCGCTCCCATCCGGCGCGTGACACACGGCACACTTGGTTTTGTAAACGCTTGCCGAATCGTCTGCGTGAATAGCAGACCCAGAAAACAACGCAAGGACACCCGCGAAGAGCAGGATTCGTACTGAAACTCGCATCAATTTATCCATTCAACTTCCTCCTAGAACGAATACCGCAGCGAAAACGTAATGTTGTTGCCGTTAAAATCCTGCAAAGGAAGCGCCGCCAAACCGACGGGATTTGCAACGCCGTGATCGTTGTATCCGTAATAGTTCCATGCAGTCTTGTAAGACACGCCTTTATAAACATCAACCATCAGGCTCGCGGAGGGCTTCAGATAGTTAAAGTCGAGCGGCCCGGTCGGCTGAAGCGCATTGAGGAACAACGTGTTGCCGCGAGCGATCGTTCCCGAGTAGCCAACCGATGCAGTGACGCGCTTATAGGGTTTCCACATCATGTCGCCATAAGCGTAATGATCTGTATTCGTGTAAAACGCAAGCGCTCCTAGAGGACCGGTAGCGCCTGCAACCGGGCACGGCGCTGTAAACACCGTCGAGCCTGGCTCGGCGAAACAAATATCCGTTTGAGTGGAGATATCGATGTAGCTGTAGCCGAAATCGATCCACAGGCGCGCACTGGGTGCGAGCGTGGCGCCAAAACTGTAGGTGCGGCCGTGCTCTCGGTTATCCACGGTGAATACGTTGTCGCGGTTCTCGTGAATGTCGATGGCGCCGTCGACGGTCGCCCAGGGCTTTGGCGTATAAGTGGCATGAATTTTGTAGCTCTGTACCTGTCGAGGGCTGATGCGTGTGAACGAATTATCGTTATATCCAAATACGAAATCCGCGCCGATGCGGAAGGTGTCCGTTGGTCGTGCTGACATACCTAAAAGGAAATCATTCTCGTGGATGTCGGTTAGGTTTCGCGAAGTATCGTTGCCAGCTTCGGGCACGAGATTTGTTGGTGAGCCCTCGGCGATGGAACCATCGGCGTTCATCGTGCAGCCCGCTGGCAAAGCACCCGAAACTAACGCGCAATCACCGCGCGCAGCCAGGAAATCGTTTCCGGCGTTCGCAGTAGCGCCACCTGGGAAGTAAACCTCGCCCGCGTCGAACGTGGCACTGAAATCTGCGATGGTTCGGTCCGTGTAGGCGTACCCGATTCGTGCATCGACACGGCGCGACACCTGGTATTCGAACTCAACCGTATTCGCCTTCATGTTCTGTCCCAGGAATTGCGAAACAAGCTCGCTCACGATGTCCGCGGAAGACCCTGACGTATGCTGCGGGCAGTTCGGACCGTTATAGGGAGCAGGACATACGGTAGCGAAATTGGTTTCGTTCACTTGCGCGATCGGAAGGAGCAACCCGACTTGACCTGGCGCAGAGGGAGGTGTGGCAAACAGATTCGTATCCGCCGTATCCCACATGGAGGGAATGCGCCAGTTGTCGTACCGGAATTCATCGACCACGTGAAGTTTTTCGGTGATGCGATAGTCCCCGGACCAATTTGCAGTGACCGATACACGTTCGGCACTAGAGGGTCCGCCTGTTGTGCTGCCCCGACTGACGGTACGGCTCGTCCATCCGTTGATTACCTCATTGAAATCGGCGGTTGAATTCCGGTCACTGCTATAAGTCAACGAGCCAGACATTTCCAGGTTCTTTACATCGCTGGATTGGAAACTGACGCGCTCGGTTGGAAATGAACCGCGCGGTCGCCCTACACGGCTGTAAGACAAGTATCCGTTGCAGCTGGGATTGGCTGTCGGGGGTGTCGGCGTGGCGTTGATCACAGGAGCTGCGCATGGTGTGTTGCCGGCCGTCCTGAAGACGATTCCCAGATCCGCGGGCGTACCGTTCGAAAGGATAAACGGAAAATTCTGATCAGTGACAGTATTATCCTGCTTGAAATAGCTCAGTAACTCGTCGAAGGACACCGTTGTTTTGGGACGCACGCGGTAGTCCACTCCCATGCGATACGAATTCGTCGTGTAATGGAAGTTCTCGGCCAGCAGAGGCTCCGTTCCGCCATCTAGCGTAGTGAATCCCGGGCCTTCGTTGACGTTTCTGGAATAACCGAGGCGAAAGCGCAACCGCGACTGTGGAAACAAAGTGAGATCGTAATCCTGCATGCGACGCACCAAGTCCATCGCATGAGGAGAATTTGTAATTGCCAGCGCGGGAACAGAGCCTGCTGGATTCAAGGGATTCGCGAGCAGATTGTAATCCCAAAAATTCTTGTCGCGCCGAAACAGCGCGCGAAAATCGTACAGCTTGCCTTTGCTGATTCGTAACCGGCTGACATCATTGGGGTCGCCGCCATATCCAAAATTGCTGAAGGTTAGGTTGTCGAAGAAAAATCCGTTGTGATCGAGAGAGCGCATATCAAGCGTGTAATCGAACAGGCGAACGCCGGAGCCGAGGTTCTCGAACGTATCGTAATTGTCGATGTTGCCGCCAACCATACTGTCGCGGTAACCAAATTCGAGGGTCTGCTGAATGTTATAGTCGCCCGATTGCACTCCTTGAGAAGACTCCGCCTGTTGCGTTTGCTGGGCCTGCAAAGCAGAGCCCAGCAGTAGCGCTACCAACATTCCCCCGCCCATTGCCCATCTCGCGCGAAGAGTCATTTTCAAAACCTACTTGAAAAAGGTTCGATCAAAGTTCGATCCATGAATTTGCGTGTGGCACAGCGTGCATGCCTGAAATTGTGCTGCTTGGTTATGAAACGACGGAGCGCCGGGAGCATTTGCAAAGGAAGTCGTATGGCATTGCAGGCACAGCATATTGATGTTGCTCACCTTCAGCAGATGAGGATTCGGCGACCCGTGCGGTGAATGGCACGCTTTGCAGCCCTCGACCTTTACGACTTCATGCTCGAACACGAATGGCCCTTGCTTGTCCGCGTGGCACTTGAAGCAAACCGCGTCTTGTGCTGTCGAGACTCGCAATTGATGCGGCTGACCTGTGCCATGAGGGTTATGACAATCCGTGCACTGGACCAGACCTTCGTTCACGCGATGATGAAATGGCATCTGGAACTGGGGCTTCTGCTGTAAATGGCAGGAGTAACAAAGCTCAGGCTGAGCCTTGACGAGCAGGAATTGTTTGCCGCCGGAGTGATGGATCGAATGGCACGACGTGCAAGACACGTCGTTCTTGGTATGCAGCGAATCAATCGCCTGCATGTGCTCGGTGCCGGATGCATGACACACTAGGCAACGCTCGTTGATTTCTTTTGTCGTTGCTTTGGTGAAGAGGAAAAGCTTTGAAACATCCGTGGGGTCCGCAACGTGGACGGCCGCCCCGCCGTGGCATGCCTCGCAGCCTTGGTGGGACGGGCCTTCCTTCTTATTCAGCGTTGTGTTCCAGTGCGGCGAGTTCTCCCAGGCTTTGTATTCATCGGCGTGGCAGGCTTTACACGCTTCCGACCCTGCGTAATCTGAAGCTTTCGCCTGTGAATTTGCGCTCTTCTGGGCTGTGGATTGCTGTGCCGCTGCTTTTCCGCCTAGACACAAAACCCACACGCATAGCAGAATTCCTGCAAACAACCCGTGCGGCACTTTGCTGTAACCGCTCTCCCGCATCGCATTCCCCTCGATGCCCAAGAACACGGCTTAAGATCTGCGGGATGCTACACGAAGCGGCTGGAAAACGCAATGACAGCCGTCACTCACACCTGTAACGAAAATCATAAGTATCCTAAAATGAAACAGCAAGATTTCCGCAACTTGCTGCGCTTCGTTCGAGGGCTGCCTTGTCTCGAATGATCATAGTCGAACCCTTGAACTCAAGTATTTGTTTCTTTTTGAAGGAGGAGAAAAGCCGAGTCAAATCAGACTCTTGCCATCTCTTGATGAAGTAAAAAGTTTCACTTTTCCGTTGCACAAGATGAACACGCCCCGCTGCCAATCTTCGTCACGTATTCTGTCTGCTTTCGCTCAAAACCTAACCCCAATAGCCTCAAAACAACACGTTCGTGCACACTTCGTGCACAGAGCACCTGCTCTTGAATCGCATACTTGACGAAGTGTGTGCCTACTACTGCGACAGCAAACACCCCTTCGAAGGACTAGCGAGACGCGATTCGGGTAATGCGCCGGCACACGTCGGAAGCCTCCATTCTCAATTCACAAACAAGGGAACTGACCTGAGGATCGCCATCACGACTGCGCGCGTTGACTTCTGGAGCTGGCCGCCCATAGAATCAGCCCCAACGCAGCCCAGCAT
>DASZCH010000098.1:0-23826 GCA_035943235.1 Candidatus Acidiferrales bacterium | reverse complement strand
CCCCGCATTCGCATAAGCCTCGGCGAGTTGCAATTGAATCTCTGAAAGGTTGTTGTTCGCCGTGCGGCCGTAAAGATCGACGAGCCATTCGAGTGGCTCGATGCGTCCTGGCAGGCGCTCTACAACAGTGGTGAGCACTTTCACCAGATGATCTTGACTTCCAGAAGCGCCTGCGGAATCACGAATTCCGTCAATGAGTCGAAGCGCGGCATCCGGATCATCCGCTTCGATCAGAGCATTGGCAACACGCAATACCAGCACATATTTTTCCGCGCCCTGCAACGCAGCATGCTGGACGACTTCGACGGCCCGCTCGTTTTTCCCGCCCTTCAGGCAAATGTCGACTTGCAATCCGAGAGTTTCTGAATTCGAGTCGGCATCTGGAAGACCAGCCAGCGTCTTGAGCGCGCCATCTGTATCGCCTGACGCGCCGAGCATGCGGGCTTTCAAGATCAGAGCCGCGGGATTTCCAGGTTCGGCGGCTAGCGCGGCATCGATTGTTTTATGTGCTTCAGCGATATCACCGTGCTCGTGCAAATACCGCGCGAAATGCAAATAGGTATTCGCCGCTTCCTTTTTCTGCCCCATGGCAATGTATAGCTCAGCCAGACGCCGCTGCACGCGCGGATTATCAGGTTCGACTTCGAGCAGCCGGCGCAGAACTTCAACCGCTTTTGCGGTTTGATTGGCTTTCAAGTGCGCTTCGGCAAGCTGAAGGAAGATCGGCCGCGCCTCGCTCAAAATTCCTTGCTGAACGTAGAGATTGGCAAGTTTTTCAAGCGGTTGCGTTTCATTCGGGGCCAGCTTTGAAATCTTTTTGTAAATCGCAATCGCTTTGCTGTTGAATCCGTCATTGAGGTAAAGCTGCGCCAGGCGCTCGAAATATTCGACGGCCTGCGGCATGCTGTTCTGCCGCACAAAGAGATCCCCGACGGTCATCAGCACCACCTGATCGTTCGGGTCGCTTCGCAGAATCGTCTGATATTCCTGAATCGCCTGGGCGACCTTGCCCTGGTTCAGCGATTTCAGCGCCGATTCCATGACTTTAGCTTTATTCATGGCCATGCCTGTTTCCCAATGTCCCCAAGTCGCGTGCGTATAGCGGGCGCCCACAATAGGGCGTTTTTGCGCGAACTCCCTGAAGCTAGGCTACGGTAGCATACGCGAAAAACAAGGGTCAACGCGCTGCTAGGCTCGCGGGTAGGAACTCGATAACACCTGAATGACGCGGTGAACTCCCTCGGCACGCTCCCGCTCGCGCGCACCTCGCAAGAGGCAAGCGGAGGTCAATCGCGCGCGACGAGGGGAGAATCGGGAGGTGCAGCCGTCGAACTGGTTGCTGCGGCTGCCAAAGGCAACGTCTCCTGCGTTGCGTTCACGGCCCAGCACGTCGATTCACGCACGGGCGCATATGAATAACGGTGCAGCGGCGTCGGCCCGTACCGCTTCAGCGCCTCCAGGTGGTCGGGCGTGCTATAGCCGCGATTTTGCGCCAGGCCGTATTGCGGATATAACTGATCGAAATCATCCATCAAATGATCGCGTTCCACCTTCGCCAGAATCGAAGCCGCGGCAATCGAAATCGACCGAGCGTCACCGTGAATCAACGATTTCTGCTCGACGGCGAGGGGTAATTCCATCGCGTCAATCAGCAGATAATCCGCGGCGGGACGAATATTTTCAACGGCGGCGAGCATTGCCTGGCGGCTGGCTTGGTAGATATTCCACGCATCGATGCGGCTCGCGTCGATTTCTGCCACAGCCCACGCCAGGGCGTGTTCGCGGATACGCTGCGCCAATTCGGTGCGTCGATCGTGCGTGAGTTTCTTCGAGTCGTCGAGTCCGACGATGCGACGGCGGGGATTTAGCACCACGGCGGCCGCCACCACAGGTCCAAACAGTGATCCGCGGCCAACTTCATCGATGCCGCAGATGCGCATCCATCCTTGCTGACGCGCGAGCCGTTCATAACGCGAAGAGCAGAGTCGCCCCATCGCGCGGAATTCTATCACAGAGATTGCAGCGGATTTCATCGCAACGAATTCCAAGAGGAGGAAAAATAAAGGCCGCATTCGCTGCGGCCTGTGACGAAAAACCTCTTGAGCATCTTGCGGCGAGGCCGAAGTTATTCGGCGCGCGATGCTTCGGCAGCCTTCTCGGGGCGCTCACGCTCGACGCGCTTGATGCGCGCCGACTTGCCCGTCAACCCTCGCAAATAGTAAAGCTTCGCGCGGCGGACCTGTCCTTGCTGCACAACCTCGATAGACGCGATGGTCGGCGAGTGCAGCGGGAAAATGCGCTCGACGCCAATCCCAAAGCTGACGCGACGCACGGTGAAACTCGCTCCGGCGGTGTGCCCGCGCCGCTTAATCACCACCCCTTCGAACGGCTGAACGCGCTCTTTCTCTTTTCCAGCTTCGCCTTCACGCAACTTCACGTGCACGCGAACCGTGTCGCCCGGCCGGAACGCCGGAAAATCCGTGCGAACTTGAGACTCCTGCACTTTATCAATCACGCGATTCATGGCGAATTTTCCCGGCAGACCCGCTCAGGTGGGGCCAGCTCAATGTTTGCGAGACTTAACTATAGCGAAAAACGTCGTTTCTTGCGAGAAAATTGAGGGGCGCGCGTCTCAAGCCTTACAGGCGAAGCAAGCGAGCCGCATTTCCGCCGAGGATTTTATCGCGGTCTGCGGCGGGGATCGGCAGGCCGCGCAGCGATTCCAGCATCAGAGGAATGCTGCCGATCTGGTGCGGATAATCGCTGCCGGCGAGAATGTGGTCCACGCCGGCGAAATCAATGGCCAATTTCAGCGCGAACGGATCGAAATTCACCGTGTCGTAATAAAACTGCTTGAGATATTCGCTCGGCGGACGCGAAATATTCACGCGACACTCCTTGAACGCGCGAAATCCGCGGTCCGCGCGCTCGGCAATGTATGGAATCGCGCCGCCAAGGTGGCTCAAGATCCAGCGAATACGCGGAAAGCGTTCTGCGACGCCGCTGAAAACCAGTTTTTCCGCCGCCAACGTCGTATCGAACAGAAAACCGATCAGCGGCATTAGCCAATATTCCGTCATCGCCTCGACGCCCGCGGGATCGGTGGGATGAATGTGCAGAATTGCGCCGAGATCGTTGGCAACTTCATAGAGCGGCCAGAAGCGCTCGTCCGAAAGCGCTAAACCATTGATGTTGCTGAAAAGCATCGCGCCGGGAAAATGAAGCTGGCGGCAGGCGCGCTCGAATTCCTTCACGGATGCCACAGGCTCATTCAGCGGCAACGTCGCCAACGCGACAAATTTTGCGCGCTTGGTGCGAACTACCTCGGCGAATGCGTCATTTACAAGCGCCGCCAGCTTCACGGCATTTGCGGGCGACTCGACGTGAGTCCCCGGCGTAGTCAGCGAAATCACTTGCGTGTCGACGCCGTATTTCGCAAGCTCATCTTCGCGAAAATCGATGTCGCGATGGCCACGCACCGCCACGTTGTAATCGCCGGGATAATGCAGCCGCGGATTGCCCTCCGCATCGAAATCGATTTTCACCGCGCTCGAACCGGAGCGCAGCGCCTCGATATATGGAGGCGGGTAATAGTGATTGTGAACATCAATAATCGGCATCTGTGGAAAATTCTCCCCTGGTATTTGATGCTGGCAAATCAATGTCCCGGGTTCAGCGGCAAAGACTAGCAATGAATGCTAACGAAAACAATCCTGCGTGTCGCTAGGATGGTGAGACGGCCTAGAGGAAGAAGCGGGAGCGGCAAAGAGGTCTGGATACGTTGCGATCATTTCGAGGGCTTTTTGTGAGACTCGGCGAGAAACTAGAGATCTTTCCCGGTTAAATTTTCTCCGCCCAGCAAGTCAGGACGATTGCGGCGCGTTTTTTCAAGCGCCATGCGATGCCGCCATTGCCGGATTTGTTCGTGATTGCCGCTCATCAGAATTTCCGGAACTTCCCAGCCACGGAAATTCTGCGGCCGCGTATAGTGAGGATAATCGAGGATGCCACAGTCCGGCGTTCCATGGACAGCAATTCGAGCATCGGTCGCGCCGGATGGGAATGGAATGTGCTGGGCGATTTCCGATTCGTCGCGAATCGCAGAAAACGATTCGTTCTCAGCGGAGTCTTCATTGCCCAGCACGCCTGGAATCAATCGGGTGACCGCATCAAGCACCATCGCCGCAGGCAATTCGCCACCGGAGAGCACAAAGTCACCGATGGAGATTTCGTCGGTCGCCAGATGCTCGGCTACGCGTTCGTCCACGTCCTCATAGCGCCCGCAAACTAAAATCACGCGTCCGAATTGCGCAAATCGTCGTGCCATTTCCTGCCGGAATAGTTTTCCCGAAGCGGAAAGCAGCACAATGGCAGTTCCCATCGCCGGTTGCGAGGTTTGTGCGTTCTGCACTGGCCCGATGAGCGACTCGACTGCGTCGAAAAGCGGCTCAGGCTTGAGCACCATGCCCTCACCGCCGCCAAACGGGCGGTCGTCAACACTACGGTGACGATCGTGCGTGAAATTTCGCAGATCGTGAATCGCGATGTCGATCAGTGTGGCTTCGCGCGCCCGGCGCACAATTCCATAGTCCAGCGGCCCGCGAAAAAACTCCGGGAAAATCGTAATCAGATCAAAATGCATCGTAGTGGAATCTTACCGCAGTCGCGTTTCTCTCAGCGCGGTTTCTATGTTTGATTTAGGTCGAGAAGACCTTCGGGAAGCACCACGTCGATGCGGCGTGCAGCAGTATCAATACACGTGCAAATCTCGGCGGCCAGGGGAATCAGCAATTCGCCGCGAGGCGTCGCAACAACTAGAACTGGCGTGCCGGCGACAGATTCACCCGTGGATTGCACGTCGCGGACGTCACCCAGTTTCTCAGGACCATTTTTTCCAGCGGCAGCGCGGCTCGCGCTTTGAAAAACTTCGCAGCCGATTAAGTCCGTGACGAAGTAAATGCCGGCTTCGAGCGGCACGCGTTCAGAAAGCGGAACTTGAATTTCAAGGCCGACAAGGCGTTCCGCATCGGAGATTGAATCCGAGCCTTCAAAAAGAAAAATGGCCTGCCCGTTATGGAGCCAGCATTCGCGAATTCCTACGCGGCGCGGCGGATTTTTTCCATCCCACAATTCCGCGGAAGTGAGTTTCGGAAGGCGTTCGGGGAAATCGGTGAGAATTTGAGCCGCAACTTCTCCGCGGCGTCCGCGGGCACGCAGAATTCTGGCGAGTGTGACCCGATTGGCTGGGGAATCCGTCACGCTATTCGAGTATTTCCAAAGTGAATCGCTTTTTCAGCTTCATGCCGGCCGCACCCAACAAAGTGCGGATGGACTTGGCCGTGCGACCCTGCCGCCCGATCACTTTCCCGAGGTCATCTTGGGCGACGCGCAGTTCGAGGACTGTGACCTGCTCGCCTTCAATCGAGTTCACAACTACCTGTTCGGGATGGTCGACAAGAGCTTTAGCAATCGCCTCGACGAGCTCCTTGATCATGAGAAACCTCCGGAACGTTCGCTGGGACGAGCGGAAGATTCCGCTGAGGCTTGATCCGACGCTGAGGTTCGATGCTCTGAAGACGATGACGCTTACGCGATTTTCTGATTGCGCAAGAAGCTGCGGACAGTGTCGCTGGGTTGGGCACCGCAACCGAGCCAATATTTCACGCGCTCGGCATCGAGATTTATGACTGCAGGTTTCTTCAGAGGATCGTATGTCCCCACAATTTCAACGAAACGACCGTCGCGCGGGCGAGTCTTCTCGATGACTACAACGCGATAAGCCGGCTGCTTCTTTTTGCCAATGCGGGACAATCGGATCATCAACACTTCGTTATATCCTCCAGAATTGCAGCCCAATTATAGCGTAAGCAGAGAAATTCCCCAATAGGGAGTTAGCGGAGCCGCAGAAAGAGCCGGCGTCTCAAAGTGAAGGCAAATTCTCCCGATCCCACAAAATGCGGGCTAATTTAGCTTGCCATCCCCTGCGTTTTCAGTGATTTCGATTTGGCGACGGATTTGATAGCGAATGGGATCGCTGCAACTGGTCAGGGCTGCGTCGATGCATTTCCGTTCGAGCACTTCCACCGGATTGTCCATCGTAGCCGATAAGATCCGGCCATCAGTTAAATTGAGTTTAATCACATCATCGAATGTTTCTTTCCCGACCGATGCGGTGTATGCCCCGTCAGCATTTTTTCCTACTTCGACCCAGTTGTTCGGCGTGTCAGCTACCGGCTTTTGCATCCAAGCGACAGGCAAATGAATTTGGGGTCGAGCTGGAGGTACATGCCGGACAAGCAGTGTGGCAATCCCGGCAGAACGATCGACGCTCTGAAGCGTAATATCAAAATCGATCGAGTCTTCACCGAGAAGGAGGTTGTATCCTGCGGCCCACGAATTTGGTTTTCCCACTTTTATGTATACGTGATCATTGGGATGGTCAAGTCCATTCTGTCGAATTGCCAATCCCAAATCAACGTAGAAAGTCATGAAATCCAGCATAGGAGCGATCAGGGGAGGATAAGCCTGACGAAGATCAGGAAAGGCCGCCGGAAAGCGAGGGTCCAGAGAGAGCATTTGGTGAAAACCAGCGTTAGCTGACGGAATGGCCAGTGCGTGTCCGTTTACAAGTAAGTTAGACCATTGGTACTCCTCGTAGAAATCTCCGGTGGTATTTTTTTTCACGATCCCATCGGCCCGGGCTTCGTAGCTGGTCGTCCGGGTGCGATCCTTATTGGTTGCAGTCATGTGATAGCTCGGCTTCTCACCATCGCGATAATGGCGGCTTAGCAACTTCGGATCAGGAGATACGGTTTGATCGGCGCTGCGCACCGTCGAATAGGAGAGGAGTAATCCCAAGCTGCCAAGCATCGCGAGAGCACAAGCGGTCTTCATGTTTTTTCTCCTTTGATTCCCTCGCAGAATAATTTCATCTCCTGTTGCAGCGTTTTGTATGTTCCCCGAAAAGGAGGCCCTTCAATCGCCCACAGAGCGGTCAGACCCAGGTGCATTGTTTTGAACACACCGGCGAGTTCCTTAATATTGAGGTCCTTTCGAATCAGCCTGCCGTCTTGCAAACCTTGGAATAAGGCTTCGAGCGGCGGATCAATTGCCTTCTGCATTTCGATCAAATAAGGAATGAAGTGCTCGGTCCGGGAGAACATTTGCGAGAGAAAGACGCGAACAAAGCGGTGATACGGCTTCTTGAGACGAAACTGAAACTCAATGAATTGGTACAAAATCGATTCCAGCGACTTCTTCGATGTGCTGAGTTGGCGGACCTTAGCCTGAATCTTCGGTTCAAGATCCACCATATAGGCGACGACAATATCTTCTTTCGTTGGGAAATAATTGTAGATGGTCCCTTTGCCGATGTCGGCGACGTCCGCAATATGATCCACCGTCACATTGGCAATGCCATGGCGCGAAAAAATGTCGATTCCCGTCGAAATGATGCGGGCCCGCAGCGCGGCGCGCTTGCGTTCCCGACGAGAAGATTCTTTTATGACCATGGTCATTTATGACTATAGTCATATATTGGAAGATGTCAAGCCCGGTACTAGGTTCAGGTGTTTTTTTACTGGGTCAGGCCGCCGCGGAGCTTGCCGAGGCCGCGCATTTTGCCCTTTAAGGTGCTGCCGTAGATTTTCATCATGCGGCGCATTTCGTTGTATTGCTTGAGGACGTCGTTGACTTCCTGCACGGTGGTACCACTGCCGCGGGCGATGCGTTTGCGGCGCTTGCCGTCGATCAGGTTGTGGTCGTCGCGTTCGGCGAAGGTCATCGAATTGATTATGGCCTCGGCGACTTTCAGGCGGCTCTCATCAATGGCCGTGTCCTTGGGTAATTTCGCGAAGGGCCCGATTTTCGGAAGCATCCCCATTAACTGTTCGAGCGAACCCATTTTGCGGATCTGGCGCAACTGATCGCGAAAATCCTCGAGCGAAAATTCGTCGTGTTCGAGCTTGCGCTGCAGTTCGCGCGCCTGCTTTTCGTCGATGGTTTTCTCGGCTTTTTCGATGAGCGTGAGGACGTCGCCCATGCCGAGAATGCGCGAGATGATGCGGTCGGGATGAAACTGCTCGATGGCATCGTATTTTTCACCGATGCCCGCGAACTTCACAGGCGCGCCGGTCACTTTGCGAATGGAGAGCGCCGCGCCGCCGCGCGCGTCGCCGTCAAGTTTCGTGAGTATCACTCCCGTGACGCCGAGGCGCTTGTGGAATTCGCCGGCAGAGCGTACCGCGTCCTGGCCGATCATGGCGTCGGCGACGAAGAGAATTTCCGAAGGCGAAAGCTCGCGCTTGAGAGTGGAGAGCTCGTTCATCAATTCGTCGTCAATATGCAGGCGTCCGGCAGTGTCGACGAGGACCACGTCGTACGCGGAGAGTTTTGCCTCGCGCATGGCGCCACGGACGATTTCGAGCGGCTTGTCAGTGCCGGTACCGGGCCACACCGGCGTGTGGGTAGCCTTGGCGACTTGCGCGAGTTGCTCGCGAGCGGCGGGACGGTACACGTCGGTGGACACGACGACGGGGCGATGCCCATTTGAGCCGAGCCATTTGCCGAGTTTGCCTGTGGTGGTGGTTTTGCCGGAGCCTTGCAGTCCCACGATGAGCCAAACCGAAGGTGGGCGAGAAGCGAACTGCATGCGGACTTCTTTGCCGAGGAGTTCAGTTAATTCGTCGCGGACGATTTTGACGACTTGCTGGTCGGGCGAAAGCTGGAGCAGGACTTCGGAGCCGAGCGCCTTTTCGCGGATGTGCGCGATGATTTCGTCGACAACGCCAAGATTGACATCGGCATCGAGAAGCGCTTCGCGAATTTGCGAGAGGCCAGCGTCGAGATGTTCTTCAGTGAGCTTGCCTTGGCCGCGAAGATTCTTGAAAGCGCGCTGGAGTTTATCTGTGAGGTTTTCAAACATGATTTAGATGAGTCCCGCCGCGAAATATTTCCGCGAAGAATTCTCGTCAATGAAGAGAGCGGTGCAGCGGTGAAGAAACACGATAATCGATTTTGCGGGAATGCGCATTTTGTACCGATTAGAAATAGCACTCACCTTTTGTTTTGTATGAGTTAGGGACATTTCTAATAACTTGACGTACCGATTAGAAATGCTTGGAGTCAGCCGTGAGTGGTGGGTAGTGACTAGCAGTTGGCGATACTTGGCTGCATCTGAATGGACCGCGAAAATCGCGGGGGTTCTGTCTTCCTTCTTCTTAGTCCGATGGTCCTGGGCGAGACTCAGTAGAGCAACCGCACGTTCACGGTTCTTCGTTGCGATGGTCCTAGTCATCTCGCGCACAAATTAGCGTAGCACGAGGTTGAGCGCGATGGTAGAGCGCGTGCGTGTGGAATTTGGTCCTACGCGCGCAGCATTCCTTGACCGAGTATGTAGGGTCGAATACACTAGCAGTTTCGCCTAACGATTCGGGAGCCAACGGGTCTTCGAGCGCGCGATTTGCCAGTCCGCGGCAGTCGTTCTTGCGAATTGTAACGGGAGCTATTTTTTAAGGAGAAGATTCTTTGGTAAAGCGCACGTTTCAACCGCATGTCCGGCGGCGGCACAAGAAGCATGGGTTCCGGGCGCGAATGAAGACCAAAGGTGGAAAGAAAGTCCTTGCGCGACGCCGCAAAAAGGGACGCCACAGCCTCACGCGGGTCTGACGGCCCGCCGCTCGTCGAAAGCCGCTCCGAAGACTCCGCCGACGTTCGCGCGAAAAGGAATTTGCCTCGTGACTGGCGGCTCGTGCGGCGGTCGGAATTCGAGGCGGTGTATCGTGAAGGACGACGACGGTCCAGCGCGACTTTTCTGATTTTTCTGCGCGCGAACGGGCTCGAGCGCGATCGTTTTGGAATGAGCGTGAAGAAGGCGCTGGGCAACGCCGTGGTGCGCAATCGAATTCGAAGGCGCATCCGGGAAGTTTTGCGATTGCATCGCGAGGAGATTCTGCCGGGATGGGACGTGGTCATACATCCGAGCCGGTCCGTGGAGACGCTCGAATTCTCGAAGCTCGAAACGGAGTTGCTGGCGTTGCTGCCGCGCGAGAAGAGGTCCGCAAAATAGAAGGCCGGACTGTGGAGCGGTTTTTCACGAGACTCGCGCTGGCCGGCGTGCGCGGCTATCAGATTTTTCTCGGGCCTTTTTTCGGGGGTAGTTGCAAGTTTCAGCCTTCCTGTTCGCAATATACCTATGAAGCCATCCAGCGATTTGGCGCACGGCGCGGCGTGTGGCTGGGGCTGAAGCGATTTTTGCGCTGCCGGCCGTTTTCCGCCGGGGGATGTGATCCGGTTCCCGAAATCTTTTCAGAAAATGAGCGCAACGCACGAACCAGCGCGGAGACCGCAAATTGAAATTGAGCGACGAGCAGCGCGCCGGGTTAGCCTTATTGTTAATGGTCCTGGTGCTGATGTTGTGGTCCAGATTTTATAAGCCGCCAGTTCCTCCAAAAGCTCCCGAGACAAATCCAGCAGCGGTGGATGTCCAGCAACCCTCAGCGGTAAAACCAGGAACGGCGAACATGCAGCCGCCCGCGGCGCAGGCCGGCGGCGCGGAGAATGCCGCTGTTCCCGCGGCAGTCCCGGTGAAGGAAGCAAAAAGCGAGCAGACGATTGTCGTGGAGAGCGGCCTGTATAGCGTGGAGCTGTCGAACCGCGGCGGAGTGGTGCGAAGCTGGAAGCTGAATAAATATGAAGACAATGAAAATCCTCCGAAGCCGCTCAACTTGGTGAATTCGGCGGCTTCGCAGCAACTTAAGAGCTGGCCGCTTTCCATCCGGCTCGACGACCCGAAACTGGAAGCGGAAGCGAATTCTGCGTTGTACACCGCAAATCCTTCAGGGTCCAACTTGCAAGCTCCCGCAGAAGTGAATTTCGAATGGAGCGACGGGCACCTGGAGGTTTCGAAGCAGCTGAAATTTGGCAAAGGATACGAAGTTGAATTGAACGTTTCGGCGACGTTGGACGGGAAGCCGCTGCCGGCGGGAATGGCGTGGCGCGGCGGATTCGGCGATCAGTCGGTATCAAGCGCCGCATCGCTTGCCGAAGTTTTCTACAGCGAAAACGGCAAGATCGAATATTTCAACTATAAGAAGCTTGGAGTGAAAGATCACCAGGGCCAACCGGCCCAAGTGAATGGCTTTATGGAGGCCGCGGGAATTGAAGACACGTTTTTCACGGCGGCATTTCTTCCGAATCAACCGGGGATGACGCTGTGGGACTGGACGCAACAGCAAAGCGTCACGGAAGAGGGGAAGACAACGCAGCAACCCGTCGCGGAGATGGCGGCGGGCCCGCAGGCGGCCGGACCGTGGAGTACACGCCTGTACGTTGGCCCGAAGGATTTGACGGAGCTTAAGAGGCTGCAGCCGCCGCTGACGGGTCTGGTGCAGTTTGGGTACATGAGCATCGTGGCGAAACCGCTGCTCATCGCCCTGAAATGGATGCATAAATACGTTTCAAATTATGGGTGGGACATTGTTCTGCTGACGCTGGTGATCAACATGCTTCTTTTCCCGCTCAAGGTGAAAAGCTGGCATTCGATGAAACGGATGCAGAAGGCAATGCCGCGGGTCAAAGCGATCCAAGAAAAATACAAGAAGTATTCGATGCGGGACCCGCGGCGCAAGGGAATGCAGGAAGAAATGTCCGCGATTTACAAAGAGGAGGGTGCGAATCCCGTCGGCGGATGTCTGCCCCAGTTAATTCAATTTCCAATTTGGTGGGCCCTTTATAGAATGCTGGAATATTCGATTGAGTTGCGCCATGCGCCATGGATTGGATGGATCCACGACCTATCAGCACGCGATCCGTATTACATTTTGCCGGTGCTGATGACGGTGGCGATGTATTACATGACGAAAATGACGCCGCAAACGGTGACCGATCCGGCGCAACAGAAAATGATGGCGTTGATGCCGCTAGCGTTCGGTATTTTTCTGTTCATGTACTCCAGTGGATTGGTCCTCTACATTTTTACGAGCAGCGTGGTGGGAATTTTGCAGCAATTGTATTTGAACCGGAACGATCCTCTTCCTACGAATAGTCCGTATAAGAATAAACCTCTGAAAGCCTGAACCTCGCAGACCCTGGATACAACTGCGCCCAGACAACGTGCTTAGCTGGATCAGATTAAGTCGAGAAGGTAACCGGCTTTGCCGACATTGAAACAGCGCGTTCGGCCGAGTTGGTCGGATCTCCCCGCGCATTCGTGGATGTGGCCGCAGAACAGCATTTCGGGCTGTTCGCGTTCCACCCACTCGCGCAGTGCGTGGCTGCCAGCGTGTTGTCCGGACGCAAATTCATCGAGGTTTGTACCGTAAGGCGGGAAATGCACGACGAGATAAAGAGGCGAAATACTGTTGAAGGCCGCAAGAGCTTCGGAGATTTGCTCTTCGGTGTACTCGCCCGGCGTATCGAACGGAGTGGGATTGCTATAGCCGATACCCGCCCAGTGGGTTGAGCCGAGCTGACGAACCTTGCGATGAAAATCCGTGAGGCCGAAACGAGCGCAAAGTTCGCGGGTATCCTCGGCGGTCTCGTGATTGCCGGGGAGGACCCAAACGCTCTCTCCTTTTTTCTGAAGTGTTGCACCGCAGCGGTCCAGGCCCCGAGAAAAAGTCGAGAGATCGCCTGCCGCGATATAAATCTCAGCGGGCTGCGCGATAGCGCGTTCGAGAGATTTCAGGTCACCGTGGATGTCGCTGAAGATTTCGATTTTCATCGCGCGCGCTCCGAGAGGTCTGGTGGAGAAGGATTTCCCAGAGGATTAGGGCCGCGTACCCAGCCGTAATGCAACAATTTGCCCCGTGCGTCGAAAATGACGGCAAACGTGAATGGCATCGGTCCATTGTGCGCATTGCCCTCGAAAAAGCGCGGGTCGGCGTATTCAACAAAGTTTTGATCGCCGATGGACATAAAACGGATGACCGGGAAACGCGCGAACCAAAGGTACGTCTGCACAGGCTCGAGCCGTGCAGCCTCTTCGGTGAAACGGTTGGGGGGCGAGTCTGGAACAAAGTGAAAATTGGGTTGGCTCGCATCGCGAAGCGAAAAACTTGATTGATAAACGCCATTGGGCGTCAGAACCATGCCATTCCAATCGAGGACAGAAGGAGGCAGGGGCAAGGCGCCGATTTTCTCGGCCGTGATTCCATTCGCGGACACGAACGCGCGGACACGCGATAGCGCGGCGTAATGCGCAACACCGCCGGCGATGATATACGCGCAGGCGACGTAAAAGCCGACGCGGCACCATGCAGAGCGGTGAATGCTGCTGCCCCAACTATTGAGCGCCGGGAGAAAAAACAGTACGGCGAAAATCACTGAGGCGAAACCAACAATCCAAAGCGAAAACGAAAATTCCGCGGCTCGTGCGAGTAACCACGTTCCAACGGCAAGAACCGTGCAAAAGCCCCACATTTTGCCGGCACGGCTCGCCGAACCTTCTCGGCGTTGATGCACCCAGGCTGCAAGCTGCGGCAGCAGAATAAGCGCGGTGAAAACAAAATCGATGATGAACAGGAAATCCCACGCGACGCGATCTTTTGAAAATGGATTCAGGATGCGCGTGCCGAAGGAGGTGAAACCGTCAAGGATGATGTGGCTGGCGATTCCAGCGGCGTAGAGCACAAAGAGTGCATAGAAGGAAGGACGATGGAAATCGTCGTTATGAGTTCGTTTGGTGTACCAGCGGAACGCCACGCGCGTGAGCCATGCGAGAGCGGCGGCAAAAATGGGCAAGCCGATGAAAGAATGACTAAACCCGCGATGGTAACGCGCGATGGCCAGTGGATCATGCGAGAGCGCGTCGACGAAAACGTCCACGTCAGGGAAAACCGCGCCAAGAGTGGCTGCGAAGACCGCGATGCGCGCGGAAGAGGTGGCAGACCGGTCAGGCGACGCCCGTTTTGCAAAAAAAGCTTTACCGATCAGCGCGCCCGCGACGCCGTGAGTTATTGGGTCCATGAAGGAATAGAGAGTAACAGTTTATGGTGACGGGCGAGAGGGTAGCTGACCGCGGAGATTGGATACCTGCCAAATATGCCGGCGCTCGTGCGCTGCGGCCACGGAAAACAGAGCGAAGAGGCTCATCTTTATGATGCTCGCCAACGGCGAAGTGATCCGCGTGCGGTCAATGTCAATTCCATTGGCGCGGTCGAGGCGCTGCTTCATCAATTCCTGTGACTGCAAAAATCGAGGCAATGCATCCAAAGCAGAGCCCTCGAAGAATGGCCGAATTACCTTGGGGGCAGGCAAACGAATGCGCGGCGGAGGTTCGACGTACCAAACGTAAAATCTCCCCATCCATCCTAGGCGAAAAGGGCCGTTGCTCAAGAGGCCGTTGCGGCGAGCGCTTTCGATCGCATTGTCTATGACGGGCAAGAAGACGTGAGTGGTGCGTTCGAGGTGGAGGAGGACTTCGGCAATACACCAACTCGATGGTCCTGGGCGCCAAGCGAGTTGGGCTTCGTTGAGGGACGCGCACAGTCCCTTAAGACGTTCCCGGTTTGCATCTGTTTGCTGGCGAATGTTTTCGAGTTCGGCGATAAGAGCCATGGATTTCTTATGTGATTTCGATGAGCGGGGAACGCTTGGAGATCACTTCGCCGATTTGGACGGCGGGGATTTGGCGGCGGTGAAGTCCGACGCACAGCGGGGCCGCGTGTTCTTGTGCTATGGAGATGAGCAGGCCGCCAGAGGTTTGCGGATCGAAAAGGAGGGCGCGAAAATCGTCGCCGATGTTAGCGGCGAACCCAACGCATGATCCGACGAATTCGCGATTGCTCTTCAGCCCTCCGGCGAGGAATCCGTCGCGGGCAGCTTCGCGCGCGCCAGCGAGAAACGGGACTTTCGCATGGTCGATGTGCAACGAAACGTCGCTGCCTGCGGCCATTTCGCGCGCATGGCCCAGAAGACCGAAACCAGTGACATCAGTAACAGCGTGGATTGGGGTTTGGATCGGGGTCCCATTAACTGCCGATGCTTCTATTTCGCACAGAACTGCCGCGGCGTCGCGATTAAGACGGGCCATTGATGCGACTGCCGCTTCGACCGAGCCAGCAGGCGCTTTATCCGCCTTGAGCGCCGTGGCGATAACGCCGGTTCCGATCGGTTTGGTAAGAATTAACGCGTCGCCGGATTGAGCACCGACGTTCCGCCAGATATTTTTCGGATTGATGACGCCCGTGACCGCATAGCCGAACTTCAAATCATCGTCGCGAACGGAATGCCCGCCGACAATTGTGCAACGAGCCTCGTCCATTTTCGACAAGCCGCCGAGCAGAATTTGCTCGAGAACGTCGCCATCACCATCTGCGGGAAATCCAACAATCGAGAGCGCGGAAACGGGACGGCCGCCCATAGCGTAAACGTCGCTGAGCGAATTTGCGGCGGCGATTTGGCCGAAGGTGAACGGATCGTCGGCGATGGGCGTCAAGAAATCGACGGTCTGTACGAGCGCCAGCTCGCTGGTGAGTCGATACACCCCTGCGTCATCGCTGGTGTCGAAACCAACGAGAAGATTCGGATCATTCGGCCGCGGCAAACGGCGAAGCACGGAGTCCAAAAGACCTGGACTCAGCTTGGCCGCTCAACCAGCGGCCTTGGCGGCGGAAGTCAGACGAACGCGATCTGCCAAGGCGCTTCTCTCCTACTATTCAACAGATCCGACTCGAGGGATTATACGCTCACCTCTGTATAAATCGGGCACACGCCCGTTGGACCTGATTCCCTTTGCAGAGGACGGAACGTAAGATAGTTCGGACATCTTAGGCGCCCTACATGAGTACCAAGACAAAATGGAAAATTACTGCAGCGCTGAGTTTTGTGGCGCTGGCAGTTCTACTACCGGAAGTGGTTTCGGCCGGATGGCACGTCGTTCATGGGCGATCATTCGAATTTCGGACATGGAAAGTGACCGTGCCGTTCGAATGGTACGCGGTCCGGCATGGCGAAGGAATGAGCGTGCAGCGAATGTCGCGATTGTCCTGGCAGAAGGGTCCAGTGGCCACTTTCTTACCCATTCATTTTGGAGAGGCCTATCACTTTGACTACGATGTTTTTGGGAGTGTACAGGCGAAGTTCCTGCGTGCCCACGGATATTTGCTGCCAACGCAACAGAGTATCCGTATCGGTGGCCAAGAGGGCAGATGCTGGACGTTTATCTTGGCAGCCCAACGTGATCGGGAGTGGATCAATTGCGTTTCGCCGGCTGCCTTGACTTCGGTTGACTACATCGGACCTCTGGCATACACGAACGAATTCTTCGCTGTAGTTGGAAACATTCAACACGTTCCGCCTGCTCCGTGATTCGCGCCTATCGCGCTGCTAGTTTGCAAACGGATTTAAGTAGCCCAGCCGTAATTTTAGGCCTGTGAAACTACTTGGGCGGTCGAACGAATGGGTATCGTTAGCGGCTCTTCCTGACGCGCTGCACTGAGCATGTGGCAGTGGCCATCCAGAATTCCTCCAGGCTGAATCACCAGGCACGGCGCGTGAACTTCCCCGGTCACAACGCCTTTGGATTGAATTTCGACGCGTTCCTTGGCAAAGATATTGCCGTCGAAACGACCGGCAATCGTCACGTCGTTCGCGTCAATCTGGCCTTCGACGTGAGCGTTTTCGCCGAGAAGCAACCCGTGATCCGAGGCGATGCTCCCCTTAACGTGACCGTCAACGCGAAACATTCCGGCGACGGTCATCTTGCCTTCGACGGAAACTCCTCTGTCGATAAAACCCGCCCATTCCGATGAACCGCCGGGCTTTCCGCCCAGCCATCTCGCAGTCACGGGACGCCTCCTCAGAAAAGTAAGTATCCCGCATTATCGCGCAACGATCAGTCGGTAGAGACGGTCTAGATCACGCTCGTTGTAGAACTCGACAATAACCTGGCCCGGATGTCCTTTGGTACAGGGATTGACGCTCACTCTCGTGCCCAGAACGCGCTGAAGTTCATCAATGGCAGCACGAGTGTTGGCATCAACAGGGGCGGTGCCAGATGCAGCACGACGGCGGCGTGTGTGCGTGGCCAGGCGCTCGATTTGACGAACGGTCAAGTTGCCGCGAGCGGCGCGTTTCGCAGTCTCGGTGCGAAGCGACGGCTCTTCAATCGCGAGGAGCGCACGCGCGTGACCAGCGGTCAGACGCCCGTCCTCGACCATTTCGCGAATTGGGCTTTCGAGGCGGAGAAGGCGAAGCGCATTGGCGACAGTTACGCGTTCTTTGCCGGTGCGCTCGGCCGCTTCTTCCTGCGTCAAATGGAATTCTTGAATCAAGCGATCGAAGGCTTGGGCTTGCTCGATGGGATTGAGATCCTCGCGCTGCAGATTTTCAACTAGCGTAATCTCCATCGCCTTGTCGTCTGGTACGTCCTGGATGACGACGGGGACGCGGTGCATGGAGACGAGTTGAGCGGCGCGCCACCGGCGTTCGCCGGCAAGAAGCTGAAACCGCGGACCCCGACGGCGAACCACAAGCGGTTGAATGATGCCTGTGCGACGGATCGATTGCGCCAATTCGTCGAGAGCGGATTGGGCAAAGCGCGTGCGCGGCTGATAGGGGCTTGGGTCGATCAAATCGATGTCGGCTTGAAGGACTAACCCATGGGCATCCACGGGGCGGTCACGTGCGACCGCGACGGCGGCAGAACTGGACGCTGCGGGCGCAGAAGTGCTGGCGGGAGGGTCACTCGGCGGCACCTGCGGCGTTGCTTCGGGCTCGCGTATCAGAGCACTCAGACCCCTGCCCAATGCGTTTCTGGTCATTGGAGATGACCTCCTTTGCGAGTTGAATGTAACTTTCGGCGCCTTTACTACTAATGTCGTAGAATATAATCGGCTTCCCGTGACTTGGAGCTTCAGCGAGACGAACATTCCTAGGAATCACGGTGGCGAACACCTGCGCGCCGAAAAAGCTCCGAAGATCAGCGGAGACTTGTTTTGACAGTGTCGTGCGATCGTCGTACATCGTTAGGAGAATGCCCTCAACGGCAAGCGAGGGATTGATTGTGCGGCGCAGGCGCATGAGAGTATCGAGTAGTTCGGCGACGCCTTCCATCGCGTAGTATTCGCACTGAATAGGGACCAGAACGGAATCGCTGGCGGCCAGTGCGTTGATGGTTAGCAAGTCGAGTGCGGGCGGGCAATCGATCAGGATGTACTCATAGTCATTGCGGACCGACTGAACGAACGCCTTAAGTCGGTATTCGCGGCCTTCCATAGTGACGAGTTCGACGGCTGCCCCGACGAGGTTCTTGTCGGCTGGAATCAGATCCATTCCGGCGACCTGGGTTTGAATAACGATCCTGTCGGCCCGTTCTTCGAGAATTAGGGCGTTGTAGATAGTGCGGCGGCTGGGGTCCTTCGGGAATCCTAGCCCTCCGGTTGTGTTTCCTTGAGGATCTGAGTCGATAACAAGAGTGCGCTTCTCTTCCGCGGCTAGAGATGCGCCAAGGTTGATAGCAGTAGTAGTTTTTCCAACGCCGCCTTTTTGGTTGGTGATCGAAATTACTCTGCCCACCGTTCCCCCAACTCAACTTTGCAAGTAAATCTAGCAGAAGTAGAAATTAATTCGCAAGATGTTTCACGTGAAACATCGCCACTCTGACCAGTTCTCATTGAGACTAAATGTTCCACGTGGAACACTTTCTCGCTGCTTTACGAATTTAGAGCGCACGGGTTCCTATGAGAATCTTTCTCCTTACTGTCCCTGGTATAGGGGTCCGCGACCAATGCCAGTCAGAAGCGTGCATCGTGCGTTCGACATGCTTTTCGCCTAACCAAAGGAAAACATGCCCTATCGGCGACAGCGAGGCCTTGGACCACGACAATAATTCTTCAATTCCCCCCAAGGCGCGGGCCGTCACGTACATGAGCTGCTCTCTGCGAATCTTTGAGCTTACAAAACTGGTTGGAAGGACCTCGGCGTCGCCGAGATCCAATTTTCGAATGACTTCATTCAAAAATGCGCATTTCTTCTTGTTTGGCTCAATCAATGTAACGTGTAGGTTCGGTCGCAAGAGTTTGATCGCCAGGCCGGGAAACCCGGCTCCGGAGCCAACGTCGGCGAGTCGACCATTTTCAAAACTTTGCAAAGACAGGGCGAAGATACTTTCACCAAAATGAAATCGAACAACCTCTTGCTCGTTGTTGATCGCCGTCAAGGCAACCTTCTCGCCCCAAATTGAAAGCAAGTCCATGTACATCAGTATCTTGTCGCAGACAAGAGGCGGGATCTCACGGCAGTAAGGTTCCAGAAGATCGTGGACAGCCGACGTCGTCAGAGTCATCACATCGCCTCTTTGGATCCTTCGGCCTCGATTTGTTGGCTAAAACTCGAAAGGTGCAAAGAAATTAAGGCAAGCGGATCTCCGCGAAACGGCAGGAACCGTAGCGCGGCTACGCCGACGGAAAAATCAACCGCGAAATGGATAATAATTGATGGAAAGAGACTTCCAGTCCATATTCTCACAGCAGAGAGAATCACACCCACAGCGAAGGTGGTGATGAGGCCCTTACGTCCCTGATACGCATGGGCCGAGGAGAAAAATGCCGCTGATATCACTGCCGCAGCAGCAGCCGACCCGGCAAGGAAAGTTGTAAAGACTGTCTGGACGAATCCACGATAAATGAACTCTTCGCAGATCGCAACCGTAAGAACGAGAAGAGTTCCGAGCACGGCCTCATTTTTAGTTCTGGGTAACAGTTTCTCTGCCAATTTCGCCACGACACCCCTACCTTCGTGCGGAAGCGTGGCGACATGACGAATGGCATAAATCTGATTGAGGACTAGGATAAGCGACAAGCCAACAGCGCCAATGATCGAGCCAAGAGGGGGCGGAAACGCCACGCCGATAGCCGCCAGCGATAAGTGGTGAGCGGAGCAACGCCACAGAATCACTGCCACGGCCGCACCTTGAAAGATGATCGTGGAAGCATAAAGCATCATGCGTTGTGACGATGCTAACTGCGGGGCAGCCACTAACTCGCGAATGCGCGATAAGCTTCGCCAAGGGACCAGAACGGCCAGGATCGCGAGCAATAAAATGTAGTCCCAGTGCATTTGGAATAGGCTGCATTATGCCGCGAATCCTATGCCAGGCGAAAAATATAAACGTACGGTTGACACTCGCGGAAACGCGATTTATGGTGTTGGCGGTTTCTGAAAATGAAAATTCTGGTCATCGGCAGTGGCGCGCGGGAACACGCTTTAGTGTGGAAATTGAAGCAGAGTTCGCACGTGCAGCATGTGTGGTGCGTCCCTGGCAACGACGGAATCGCGCAAATTGCGGAGTGCGTAGCCGGCGATCTGGGAAATATCAACGGCATTACGGATGTCGCGGGCAGGCTTAGTCCAGATTTGACCGTAGTCGGGCCAGAACAGCCCTTAGTGCTCGGAATTGCCGACGAGTTCGGCAAGCGTCGGCTGCCAATCGTGGGCCCGTCCCGCAGGGCTGCACAGCTTGAGGGTAGCAAGGTGTTCGCCAAGGAGTTTATGCAACGGCATGGGATTCCGACCGCGTCGACGTACGGAATATTCGATGCGGCTGCAGACGCATACACGTCCTTGTGTGAGGTAGATTGGCCTGTGGTCGTTAAAGCCGACGGACTGTGCGGCGGGAAGGGCGTGCTTGTGACTTCCTCGCCGGATGAAGCTACGTCGTTTATCGAGCGGTTGATGGAAAAAGACGAATTCGGCGACGCAGGAAGGCGTGTGATAGTCGAGGAGGGACTGTCTGGCCCCGAAATATCGTACATGGTGCTGACCGACGGAGAAAAATATGTTCCGCTTGCTCCGTCTCGTGACTACAAACGGGCCTTCGACGACGACAAGGGTCCGAATACCGGCGGAATGGGAGCTGTTTCGAGTGACGATCTAGTTTCCAGAGAGGCGGAAATGATGATCCTGGAAAAAGTCGTCCGGCCGACTATTGAAGGTTTGGCTCGGGATGGTGAAGAATATAAAGGGTTTCTATATTTTGGCCTGATGATAACCTCGTCAGGACCGAAAGTGCTCGAATTCAATTGCCGCCTGGGCGACCCAGAGACCGAGGCATTGGTGATGCGGATGGATTTCGATTTGGCTGCGATCTTACAAGCCGCTGCGGCGGGAAAGCTGAGCGATGTAGAGCTTCAATGGCGTCCTAAGGCAAGTGTATCGTTAGTCTTAGCGGCATCCGGTTATCCGGGTACGCCGAAGGTCGGTGCGACGATTGCGGGGATCGATCCAGTCGGAGGATGCGCCGTATTTCATGGTGGAACGAAGAAGCAGTCGTCGCAATACTATACATGTAGTGGTAGGGTCCTGAATGTCGCGGCAGCTGGCAATACAATCGCGGAGGCACGCTCAAAGGTCTACGATGCCGCAAAGAATATCTCCTTCGAGGGCATGCACTACAGGAAAGATATTGGCCGAGGGACCGGATGTACCGCTCGCGTCTAGCAACGACTCCCGCGCTAATCTAACTACTTGATTTAACTGTGTCGGAAAGGGGTTTGAGCAGTGGCGAATAGGGAACTGAGAGCGGTAGTCGGGGTCATAATGGGTTCGGATTCAGACTATCCGGTGATGGCCGAGGCCGGACGGATGTTAGCAAAGTTTGGAATCGAATTTGAAGTAGAGGTCGTGTCGGCGCATCGCTCGCCAGCGCGCGCGGCGGAATACGCGGAGACGGCAACAAAGCGTGGGTTGAAGGCAATCATAGTGGGTGCGGGCGGCGCTGCACATCTCGCGGGTGTGGTAGCGGCGTTGACCACATTGCCTGTGATTGGCGTGCCGATGGCTGCGACCTCGTTGAATGGGATGGATTCACTGCTGGCGACGGTACAAATGCCGGGTGGCGTGCCCGTCGGGACTATGGCGATTGGAAAGCCGGGCGCTATGAATGCAGGCATCTTTGCTGCGCAAATCTTGGGAGCGTCAGATGCGAAAATTGGACGCTCCTTGGCGGAGTATAAGAAGGAACTGGCTGGGGCTGTCGCGGAAAAGAGCGCGCGGTTGAAACGCGAGCTGGCCGGAGAGAAATAATCGAGATCACGCCGTGAGAGAATTTTAGAAGCGACCCGGTCCAGAAAGCTTGCCGGGAGGGCGGCGCAGAGTCGGCGCCCCCGAAGGTCGCACCTGTTCGCTGCCCGGCTTCGGCGTTTCTTCGGGCGGCGGGATGAACCAGCCGATTCCCTGCTCTTTGTTAATTTCGGCTTCGATCAATCTGGCACCTGTGGGCGCGATGGCGTGGAGAGCTTCGCGCAGGACTGCCGCCACGTCGGCCGCTGGTAATTGCTGGATGTCACCGCTGAGTATCGATTGCGACGTTTCTCGTAGATTTGGCGAGGCTGCGAGACCAGTAGATATGCGGGGATCGCCTGAAGCGATCAGGGCAGAGAGATTTGCACCGGCAGATTCCGATGGATAGCTGACTTCGAGAAGGGCACGTGACTGCCCCTTTTCGGGCGGCCAGAGCTGCGTGTACTGCGGTTGCAAAACGGTCGTTTGCCAGAAATCACCCTGCTCGGGCTCCTGGTCGATGGGATATTGAACCAGCCAAACTTCCGGACCATAATTTCGGACATAATCGGCAAGAACCATTGCAAGAATTGGCTCGTTAGGCGCGAAATTCAAATTGCTGTGCACGTGATCAGCGATTGAGGTTAGGCGTTCGTGCAAGCGTCCGGCGATTTGCTCAATATCGTTCGCCTCTGACCCTGCTCCGCTGTCCGCCGCGCCCAAGCTGGGCGCCTTGCGCAAGCCCGCGGGCGGAGGCAACCCGGGCAACTCTTTGTCGACGCGAGCAAGTTCGCGATGCTCGCTCGGCAACCACCAATCGACGGCTCCGAGAAGAACTGCCAAGCGACCGTCAGAGAGCGGAACAATCATCGGAGGAAAAGTGTCCGGCTCGATCGGGTTTTCCGCTGTTGCTACAACGATGCCGTCTTTTGCAACTCCGATTACGACGCGACCGGCATAGAGATTGGCGACAATTTCCTCGGCATTTTGTTGGTCAGGATTTTGTGCGAACGATTGTTCGGGGAAAATTGACGCGATGCTGGCTGTAGCGATTAGGCAAAGTGTAAAGAAACAGAGTCGAGAAATAGTGGTTTGGTGAAACGACATCACGTTGTGAGATGCATGTGAAGCCAAGGTCGATGCCACGCAACTGTCCTGGGAATCCGCAAGCGAACAATATTAGAGACTCGGCTCAAGTTATCACAGTCGGTGCGAAGAAGACGCTGAGAATTTCATTCGAGAATACTGCCTCGCGATGAGCGGACGGATAAGAAATTATCCCGACTCGCGAGTTTTGGGTAAAATCGGATAGCGGTACTTGTCGTCGACGACGGCGGTTTGGATTATGAAGGGGTTGAATAGACATCAGGAGTTTCGGCAAAATGAAACATAATGGGAAACGGCTCGAGGAAATTCTGGAATTACACGTGAAATTCACGAAGGGCGATGCGAGCGGAGTACGCGCCGATTTGTCCGGGGCGAAACTCGCCGGCGCGAATTTGCACGGTGCAAATCTTTCTTACGCGTTGCTGCGCGACGCAAATCTGGAAGAGGCGGACTTGGGCGAAGCTAGGCTCGGAGGCGCCGATTTCAGCGGGGCGAAAATGAAGCGCGCCGACTTGCGCCGGGCCGACCTGACGGAAACAATCCTCGCTGGCGCGGATTTGCGTGGATCGCAACTGGGAGGCGTCGAGTGCTTCCGCGCGGATTTGAGCAATGCAAATCTGAGTGGTGCGAACTTGCGTGCGGCGAATTTTCGCAACACAAACCTGCGTGGCGCCGATTTGCACGGCGCGGACGTGACGACTACAATTCTGCGCGAGACGG
>DASZCH010000097.1:0-10668 GCA_035943235.1 Candidatus Acidiferrales bacterium | reverse complement strand
CGAACTGAAACCAATCGAAGTCGAGGAAGTGCGGCTCGGCGGGTTGCTGCATGATGTCGGCAAAGTGGGAATCCCGGAGGAGATTCTGAATAAGGCGGGACCGCTCGATGCGGATGAGTGGGAAACCATGAAATCGCACGCGGTTCTCGGGTGGCGCATACTCGACCCGCTGGTGGCGCTGCGAAATGTACGCGAGATGGTGAAATACCACCACGAATTCTTTGACGGCTCCGGCTATCCGGAGCAGATCGAGCGTGACCGCATCCCGCTGGGCGCCCGCATAATCGCCGTCGCCGACGCCTATGACACAATCACTTCGCCGCGCGTCTACAAGAAGGCGCGCTCGGCGGAAGCGGCGCTGGCAGAAATCGAGCGGTGCGCCGGCGCTCAGTTCGATCCGGAACTGGTGCGCCTGTTCGTTGAGGTGATCCGGCAACAACCGCATCCGATTCTCGAACATGTCGCGGCCGACGACCGGCCTGCACTTTCCGACGACGCCACTCTCTGAAGCGCGCAATCACTTTCCCTTCGCTTGCCGGTTGCTTTTCCAGCGCTTCTCCTGCATCTTTTCCTGCGGAGGATTTCGCCTTCATGCAAACCGCGATTGTGAAATGGGTGGGCGATGAGCAATTTCTAGCCACACTGCCTTCCGGCCACGCCGTGCCGGTCGATGCGAACCGCGAGCACAATTCTGCGCCCGGACCGATGGAGTTGATGCTCGCCGCACTGGGTTCGTGCACGGCGACGGACATCGTTCTAATATTGGCGAAGAAACGGCAAAAGCTCGATTCCCTCGAAATAATAATCCAGGGAGAGCGCGCGGCAGATCCGCCATCCGTGTGGGTAAAGTTGGAGCTCGTTTACCGGTTGCGCGGACAGCTGGAGGAGGCCGCCGTCAAACGCGCCATTGAGCTGAGCCTGGAGAAATATTGCGGCGCGGCGGCCACTCTAAAAAAGACGGCGGAGATCAGCTTCCGGTATGAGATTGTCTCCGGCAAGGAATAGTCAAGCCGGCACGCCCGCTCGCGACCCGGAGCGAACTATTTCAGTCCCAGTTCACCATTCAACTGCTGGATGATTCCGTAGCATTCGCAAGCAAAGCCTTCGAGTTTTTTGCGGTTGAGAATCTTCACGGCGCCGCGCGTGTACGCGATGATGTTTTTCCTCTGCAACATGGCAGCCGCCAAACTCACGCTGGGACGGTCCGTTCCCAGCATTGTCGCCAGAAAATCATGAGTGATCGGCAGGGACGCTGAATCCACTCTGTCCTGGGCCATCAGCAACCAACGGGCGAGCCGCTGTTGAACTTCGTGCAGGCGGTTGCATGCCGCGGTTTGAGCGATTTGCATCCATTGCAACACGGCATAGCGGCTCAAGATCATCCGCAGCTGCGGCGCCGTTTCCAATATGCTCTGAAGATTACGGACCTTGATTCGGAAACTGTCGCCGCTGACCTGTACCACTTCGCGCAAGGGGTTTCGCCTCAGGCCAACCGCCGAAGGCACTCCCGTTAACCCCTCGTTTCCGACCACCCCGGCTTCGACCGTCTTTCCGTCTTCCGTGGCGACTACCAGCGAGATTAATCCGCTGTTCGGGAAATAAGCGAACTCCAATCTTTGGCTCGGCTCGTGCAAAATACGGTGATGCACCAAAATATAGAACTCGAGATACGGGCGAATGGCGCGAAATTCCGTGTCTGGAATTGACAAAAGGATACGGCTGCTGACGGGCTTGCCGGAAGGGTTCGTCCGTTCGCCGGGCTGCAGATGAACCTGAGCGCGAGCATTTACATCCACGAGTCGTCGCATTGTGCCTTGGCGGAAAGCGGGGACTGTAGCTTGTGAAGATTACAAATGTCTGTAGGCTGTCGAACGCTGCCGAAGGGCTACCTTAAGCCAAGTTCACCATTGAATTGCTGAATAATTCCGTAACATTCGCAAACGAAGCCTTCCAATTTCTTTCGATTAAGAATCTTTACCGCCCCGCGCGTGTACTGGATCAGGCTGCGTTTCTGCAGCGTCCCGGCTGCTACTGTAACGCTCGGGCGATCGGTTCCAAGCATGGTAGCCAGAAAATCGTGCGTAATAAAAAGCTTCGCTTCGTCGATTCGATCCTGAACCATTAGCAACCATCGCGCCAGGCGTTGCTCGATTTCGTGCAGACGATTGCACGCCGCTGTTTGCGCGACTTGCAATCCCTGCAACACCGCGTAACGGTTCAAAGCCGAACGAAGCTCCGGTGCGGATTGCAAAGCGTATTGAAACTCCGTAGTGGTCAGGCGGAAACCATCACCGGAAATCTGAACAATTTCGCGCAACGGGCTCCGCGTCAGGCCGACCGTTGCCGCCATTCCCGCCATTCCTTCGTTTCCCACGACGCCCGCTTCGACAGTCTTGCCGTCCTCGGTGGGTACGACAAGCGAGATCATTCCTTTGTTGGGGAAATGTACATACTTGAGCGTCTGCCCAGGTTCATAAAGGTTCAAATGATTGGGTAAGTCAACAAGCTCCATGTGCGGGCGAATGGACCGATATTCACGGTCTGGAATTGACAAAAGAATCTTGTTGCGGACAGCCTTTCCGGAACCACTTGTTCGCTCGCCTGAACGAATAACTTGAAGCTCTCTCGTAGCCACAGGAACCTCCGCCGTACGAACTTGAACCCCACTCGAGAGCCTGCCGTGCGGCATCTGGGTCTGCGGCACAGAACATCTCAATTCATGCTATAACCCAACGTCACCGGTGTACCTCGGGCGGAGACCCTATTTGGCTAGATGGTTACACTGACGGAGCTGCGGATAATGCTCAAATAGTAGGGTATAGAGGCCGGATGAATACTACGGAATACACTGTATTTACAGCAGGCAGCCCGTTCGGTAGGCTATACGACGGTTGGAAATGTGCGCAAAATTTACTCCGGGAGTCATGTGTCGGAAAAGATTCTCATAGCGGACGATAACGAATTGGTGCGGAGGCTGCTGCGAATCATGCTGGAGGGCCAAAAAGGATGGCAGATTTGCGCCGAAGCGGCCGACGGCTCGGAAGCCATCATGAAGGCCCAGGAATCAAAGCCCGATGCCGTGATTCTCGATTTTGCCATGCCACAGGTCGACGGGTTAGTCGCGGCACGAGAGATCACGCGCGCCATGCCCTCCGTGCCCATCTTGTTATTCACGCTCTACGACTCTCCGGAAATGAGCCTCGCGGCAAAAGAAGCCGGGGTATCGCGGGTTTTGCCGAAAACAGCGAGCGGCCTACCGTTAATTCAGGCGGTACGCGAGCTATTGGCGCGAGGGTCCGAAAAGCGTGGTTCCAGCGGTTGCAGTCCCGCATGATGAAGCTCGCCCTTTCCCACCTGGCAGTGTCCTCGTTTTCTTCTCTTCCCAACTAACGCGACGTATTCGCTTCGCTGCGTCGCTTGTCTGTTTTCCTTGTCATGGATTACAGCGATTGCGTACAATCGCGAACTGTTCCAGGCGAGGAGATAAACGTGGCCAAGCGCATCGCGGCGAAAATTACGGGTGTCGCAGGATTCTTGCCGCCGCGCGTGGCGACGAACACCGATCTTGAAAAGATTGTTGAAACATCGGACGAGTGGATCCGCACGCGCACGGGGATTCGCGAGCGCCATTACGTCGACCCCGGCATGGCTGCATCGCATATGGCGACGGCCGCGGCGGCGGAACTGCTAAAAAGCAAGAACGTCAATCCCGAAGAAGTCGAGATGATCGTTGTCGCGACGGTGACGCCGGACATGATGTTTCCGGCGACTGCGTGCCTGGTGCAGGAAAAGCTCGGTGCGAAGAACGCATGGGGATTCGATCTGTCGGCCGCGTGCTCGGGCTTCGTTTATGCACTCACGGTTGGCGCGCAGTTTGTGGGCGCGGGAACGCATCGAAAAGTACTGGTAATCGGCTCGGACGTGATGACCTCGATTTTGGATTTTCAAGACCGCGCAACCTGTGTGCTTTTTGGCGACGGCGCCGGCGCGGTGCTACTGGAACCGGCGCAAACGGAAGCCGAAGGCATCATCGACTTCATGAACGATGTGGACGGGTCAGGAGGATGCAGTCTGTATATGCCTGCCGGCGGATCGCTGCATCCGTCTTCACACGAAACAATCGACAAGCGCATGCACTATGTTCATCAGGAAGGCCAGCAGGTATTTAAATACGCTGTGCGGCGCATGTGCGAGGTATCCTCAGCGCTGCTCGAGCGCAACGGATTCACAAATCGCGACCTGGCGCTGCTGGTGCCGCACCAAGCCAATCTCCGCATCATTCGCGCCACGCAGGAGCGGCTCGGAATTGAAGATTCCAAAGTGATGGTAAATATCGACCGCTATGGAAACACGACCGCGGCGACGATTCCGCTGGGTCTGCGCGATGCGGTCGACGAAAAGCGCCTGAAAAAGGGCGACCTGGTCATGATTGTGTCCGTGGGCGCGGGATTCACGACGGGTGGGATGCTGCTGCGTTGGGCGTATTGAATTCCCGGGGTTGCGACGACCCGACAAACAAGAGATGCCAGATGCTTAAGGGATCAATAAGAACGGAGCTCGGCGACAAAATCCTGGTTGGACTTAATCCGCAGGTCCATCGAGACAGCGACGTATTGGGTGCAGGCAGCCATTTCCTGACGCGCCCAAGTGCTGGCTTGGGGCAGCACGGCGTGGCACATATAGGCCAGGGAACGCATCGCGCGGTGGTAGGAGCGCACGGGCCATAGTTTCGGACTGGGTGAACCCATATTGGGGCAAATTTCGCTCATCGCCGTGATGGTCGAGAACCCATTCTGATTCAACGCGTTAGAGAAGCTTGATTCAGCTGAACGCAGCCGGTCAGAAACAGGCTGAGCAGCCACCGCCAGCATGTTGGCGCGCCAGAAAAACACCACGAACTGCGTCAACATGGCGCCGGAAAGCACGAGGATGAGGGCAGCGATCATTGGCTTTTCTTCCACGAACATTGTGCCACTCATACGAGTCCCTTCCAATGGGACAGAAGTACTGTTTTGGTAGAACCAGGGTTCGTAGCCGATATAGGCTTCCGCCCCACCAGATGTTCTTGCAGCAGCGCAATGTCTTAGTTTGAGACTCTTGTGTTCGAAAAGGAGCGATGATGCACCGACGCACTTCATGGCCCAGAATCCCAAGTCTGCGGAGCCTTCTTTTTCTCCTCGTTTTCATGCTCCCGGGCACGTTCGCTTCCGCCCAGGCATTGCCGAAAGCAAACCTATCGCCGGACACACAAGCCATCAAGAGTGTTCTCGCCACTCAAGTGGCCGCGTGGAATCGCGGAGATATACCCGCCTTCATGGATGGCTATGCCAAATCGGATGACCTTGAATTCGTCGGCGCGTCGGGCATTTTCCAAGGCTGGCAGGACGTGCTGAAACGCTACCAGCGTTCCTATCCCGATCGCGCCGCCATGGGGCATTTAACGTTTTCGAAAGTCGAGATTCGCGTGCTTTGCACGAACGCTGGATTTGTGGTCGGTCACTTCCGGCTCGATAGGGAGAAAGATGGGCAAGAAGATCATCCCGAGGGTGTGTTTACTTTGATCTTTCGTAAACTTCCCGGCGGCTGGAAAATCATCAACGATCACACCACCCAATTCCCCGCGCCGGTGACAAACAAGAAACCGTCCTAAACCACCAAGGCTCGCGCTTTCCCAAATTCCGCAAGTCAATGATAATGGTGTGTTCAAAATGAATCGACGCATTTCCATTCTTGTCCTTCTCGCGCTTTCCATCGGCATTTACGTGGGAACGTCCGGCTGGCCGCCGCTGCTCGACAGTTCGGACGCGGGCCACGCCGAAGCCGCGCGCGAAATGCTGCAAAGCCACAACTGGGTGATCTTGCACATCGACGGGATTCGCTACCTGGAAAAGCCGCCGCTGCATTACTGGCTGGTGGCGGCAAGCTATGCCGTGTTTGGCGCGAATGCTTTTGCCACCCGATTGCCTTTGGCGCTCGCTGTCGCCGGCCTGGTGCTGATGGTCTATTTTTTTGCGCGGCGATGGTTTGGCGAACGCGCCGGATTTTACGCGGGTCTGGTGATGTGCACGTCACCGGGAGTGTTTCTGTTTACCCGCATCATGATTCCGGAGGCGATTTATGCGCTCTTTTTCACCGCGGCGTTTTATTTATTTTTGCGCGCGTGGCAAGGAACGCTTTCCCCGCGCACAGGCTACTGGGGCGCGGCGGCGCTGATCGCGCTGTCGGTGCTGACGCGCTCGCTGATCGGCGTCGTGTTTCCCTTGGCAATTATTTTCTTTTTTCTGCTGGCGACGGGACGATTAAGGGACTGGCGCAAACTGCCGCTGATCTCGTCGGCAATCGTTTTTTTGATTGTGGCGCTGCCGTGGCACATTGCCGCGTTATTCAGCGGGCACGGATTTGTTGGCGGGTTTTTCTGGTTTTACTTCATCAACGAGCAGATTTTTCGCGCGATTGGCTGGCGTTATCCGGCCGATTATGAAGCTGTACCGCTGTGGCTCTGGGCCGCGGAGCATATCGTGTGGTTTTTTCCGTGGATTGTGTTTTTGCCGTCCGCGATTCGTGAGATTCCTCCGATCCGCCAATGGCGGAAAAGTCTTGATGAAGGCGGACAAGCGCTGGTGCTTTTGAGCGTGTGGACGCTGTTTATTCTGCTTTTCTTTTCGTGGACGAAAAGCCGCATGGAGTATTACAGCTTCAGCGCGTGGCCGGCGATCGCGATTTTGCTGGGACTGGGATTAGCGCGCGCTGAGGAACGCTCTACCAGGTGGTTGCCCCGCGTGCAAGGCGCGCTCGCCGGACTCGGCGTGGTGATCGCGGCGATTCTGGGAGCCATGCTATGGATTTCGCGCGGCATTTCCTCGACGGGAGATATTTCTTCCCTGATGCAAACGCATGCCGCGGGCTTTTACCGCGTGGCGATGTCGGATTTCATGGACCTGACTCCGCAAGCGTTCGCGGATTTGCGCCACCAGGCCCTGGCGGCATTGATTATCGTGCTCACTGGATTTTTTGCAGCGTGGCTGTTGCGAAGCCGCAAACGCCATCTCGCTGCGACCGTGGCGCTGGCTTGCATGATGGGCGCGTTTTTTTTCTGCGCGAATTGGGCGCTCGGTGTTTTTACGCCGCGTCTTTCGTCCGAGCCCCTCGCTAAAATCATCATGAAGTACTATCAACCGGGCGATAAAATCGCAATTTACGGGGAATACGACGCAGGCACAACCATCGGATTCTACACGCGCCAGCGAATCTGGATCTTCAACGGGCGCTACAACGGGCTGGAATTCGGCTCGTATTATCCCGACGCGCCGCGCATTTTTTTGGATGATCATACGTTTTGGCCCCTGTGGAACGGAAGTGCGCGCGTGTTTCTCTTCGTTCCACCACAGCAAACGCAAGCGGCGCTCGTGCGAATGCCTCCGAAGGCGACGTTCTTGCTGGCGCAGCTGGGCGACAAGGCTGTTTACGTGAATCATCGCATCACGCCCGATGAACCGAGCCTCGCGGAGTTGAAACAACACGCAGGACGAGCGCAGAATGCTCTGCCCGCCGCAGCGCTATCGGGCACGCTGCCCGTTCGCGTTTCGCGAAATGGCGATTGACGCGGCTAACGGCCATCGGCGCAAATCCCTTCGCGTGTGTGGCATGATGTCGTAAAGGAGAATTCATTTGCGCGTAGTCATTACAGGCGGAGCAGGATTTCTAGGATCGCATCTGTGCGACAGATTCGTCGACCGCGGATGGGACGTGGTTTGCCTGGACAATTTGAGCACTGGCGCGGAAGCGAATATCCAGCACTTGATGGCCAATCCGCGGTTTCGATTCGTGCGCCACGATGTCACGCGATATATCGACGTATCCGGAGCGGTGGATGCGGTGATGCATTTTGCGTCGCCGGCGAGCCCGGACGATTACCTCAAGCTGCCGATCCAAACACTCAAAGTGGGGTCGCTTGGAACCCACAACGCACTGGGACTCGCGCTGGCAAAGAAATCGAGATTCCTGTTGGCGTCGACGTCGGAATGCTACGGTGATCCGGATGTCAGTCCGCAGCCGGAGACGTATTGGGGACACGTAAATCCGATCGGGCCGCGCGGCGTTTACGACGAAGCAAAGCGATTCTCCGAAGCCATGACGATGGCGTACCATCGCGCGCACGGGGTGGACACACGCATCGTGCGAATTTTCAATACGTACGGGCCGCGCATGCGCCTGAACGACGGACGGGCACTGCCGAATTTTCTCTACCAGGCGCTTTCCGGACAAGCCATTACCGTCTATGGCGACGGGCATCAGACGCGAAGTTTCTGCTACGTGTCGGACTTAATCGCGGGAATCTTGGCGCTGCTCGATTCACAAGAGCATTTGCCGACGAACATAGGCAATGCGCATGAAATTACGATTTTGGAATTTGCGGAACGAATCCGCGCGATCACGGGCAATAAGGCCGCGCTGGTATTCAAGCCGTTGCCGCAGGACGATCCGAAAAGACGTTGCCCCGACATCCGCAAAGCGCAAGGGCTCCTGCATTGGGAGCCGAAGGTGAGCCTCGAAGAAGGGCTGAAGCTCACCCTGGAATATTTTCAGAAGAAGGTTGCGGAATCGCGCACTAAGCTAGGCTAGCACTCCGTTGGCTGTGTGAACCGGAAGATCCGGTCTGCCGACGGAGTGGTACTCGAAGCCGAGCGCCGCCATTTCCTGCGGCGAAAGCAAATTGCGCCCGTCCAGCAGCAGCGGCCTCGCCATGCTCTGATGGATGCGCTTCCAATCCAGCTTACGGAAATCTTCCCATTCCGTAACGACGAGCAATGCGTCCGCTCCGCGAGCCACTTCGTACGCATCCGGGGCGCAAGCGAGGTCCGGAAACTGGTCGTGGATTTTTTCCATTGCTTGCGGATCGTAGGCTTTCAATCGAACACCCTCTACTTGCAACCTTTTTATCAATTCGACGGACGGCGCGAAGCGGATATCGTCGGTGTTGGCTTTGAACGCAAGCCCAAGGATGCCAATCTGTTTCCCCTTCAGCACCCACAGCAAATGACGCAGTTTTTCGACAAAACCCGCGATTCGCTGGTGGTTGATGCGTTCCGCCTCGCGGAGCATGGCGAAGTCTATGCCGTTGCGTTCGGCCAAGCGCATAAACGCCTGCACATCTTTCGGCAAACAAAAACCGCCGAATCCGAGTCCGGGACGGAGAAAGTGCGGCCCGATACGCGGATCGAGACCGACGCCGTGCATAACTTCTTCGATATTCGCGCCTAATTTCTCCGCGAGATCGGAAACCATGTTGGCGTAGGAAATTTTCAACGCCAGGAAGGAATTGGAGGCGTGCTTGATTAACTCCGCGCTGTTGATCGTCGTGACTACCCAGGATGGCGGCCGCACAGGCGGGCACGAGCCGTCGTGTACGGGGCAGTTGAACTTTTGTTCGAGCACGGGAAGATAGATTTCACGAAGCTGTTTTTCGGCACCTTCGTCGTCGACGCCAATGACAATGCGTTCCGGATGAAGGAAATCGCCTACGGCCGTACCTTCGCGCAAAAATTCCGGGTTGGAGGCGACGCGAAAGCGCACGCCGCTGCCGCGTCCGTAAATTTCGAGGACTCGTTTCAATTGCTGGCCAGTCTGCGCGGGAACAGTGCTCTTCTCGACGACCAGCTTGTCGGACTTCGCCTCCGCGGCAATCATCTGCGCGACATGGTCTATCGAGCTGAGATCAGCGTCGCCAGTTGGGAGCGGCGGAGTCCCCACGCAAATGAAGATTGCATCGCCTTCCGCGGCGGCGCGGGGATCGGCGGAAAAAGACAGTCGGCCTTCCTTGCGATTTCTTGCCACCACGCTGTCGAGACCGGGCTCGAAGATGGGCAGTTTTCCGGCCTCAAGCGTATCAATTTTGGACTTGTCGTTATCAGTGCAGAGAACATGATGACCAAGTTCTGCGAGGCATGCGCCAGTGACCAAGCCGACATAACCCGCGCCTATGACGGATATTCGCACGGACTTCTCCTCTAGTTGAGTCTCTTGAGATGGTACCTGAGCCTTCCATTTGTGCCCACGTATTTTCGTATAGCGGCCAAGCCAGGCCAATACCGTGTTTGCGGTATGCAATGTTTTGCGCGGCGAATTTCCAGCACTGCCGGCTTTCTCTCTGTTTTAGGATGCTCTGACCGGAATGTCTGCCGCAATTTGTGAACGGAACGATTGGGCCACAAACGCTAATTTGCGGAGTTCCTTGACCTCGTCCCGCGCGGAGTTGTATACCTCCCCGGGCGGAGGAACAATGGCGAAACGAGTTTTGTCGATGAGCTTTATTTTTTTCGTAATCGTAGGCGCAAGTGTGCTTTTTGCGGCAGAAAATCAGAAGCCGCCGTTAACCCTCGATGTGTTTTTCAATTCTGTTTCGTTTTCGTCGGTCAGGATCTCTCCAAACGGCCAGAATGTGGTGATCGGAACAACGCGGGCAGACTGGGCAGCGAACCGGTTTCGCCAGGACCTGTGGTTATACAGAACGAGCGATGGCGTGCTGATTCCGCTGACGCAATCAGGAAGAGATTCTGCGCCACAGTGGTCGCCAGATGGACGCTGGATTGCGTTTCTCTCAGAGCGTCCCAAGGAACAAAACAGCGAATCGGAAAAAGATGAAAAGAAAGGAGAGACGCAGGTTTACGT
>DASZCH010000096.1:0-37355 GCA_035943235.1 Candidatus Acidiferrales bacterium | reverse complement strand
GGCTGGCTCGACGCGCTACTTGCGCAGCATGGCATTCAAGTCCACGCCATTCGCACCGAGCGCGACGTTCTCTTCGACGGCTCCGGCCCCGATCCATCCGAGGAAAATCTCAAACCCCTCGTCAAAGCGCTCCACGAAACGAAAGCCAGTGCCGGCATTGCCACCGACGGCGACGCGGATCGCTTCGGCATTCTCGATCGCGACGGCGCTTTCATCTCGCCCAATCATATTCTCGCGCTCGTCTTCGACTATCTGCTCCAGTCGCGCAAATGGAAACTCGGCGTCGCCCGCAGCGTCGCCACCACCCATCTTCTTGACGCTATCGCCAAGCATCACCATGTGCCTGTTTTCGAAACACCTGTCGGATTTAAGTATATTGGCCCGTATCTCGAACGCGATAAAATCGCGCTCGGCGGCGAGGAAAGCGCGGGCATGACCATTCGCGGTCACGTTCCGGAGAAAGACGGAATCTTGGCTTGCTTGCTTGTCGCGGAAATGATTGCGGCCCGTCGCGCCTCCCTCGGCGATCAGTTGAAGGATTTATTTCATCGCGTTGGCCGGGCCTACTGGCCGGTTCGCGTAAATCTTCACCTCTCGCCGGAAGTAATCAGCGGGCTGGATGCCAAATTCAAGAAGGCGCCTTCCGAATTTGCAGGCAAGCGCGTGAAGCACACGGATCGCATCGATGGTCTGCAATTGCTTTTGGACGACCAGTCCTGGGTTTTAATGCGCCCGTCTGGAACTGAGCCGCTCGTTCGCGTTTATGCCGAAGCGGAAACGCCACAAAGGTCGAAGCAAATCGCCGAGGAGGCGCGCAAGTGGATCACGGCCTGAATCGTCACATGGAAAACAACGTTGACGACCCGATTGACGATCAGTCGCAATCCTTCTTCCGTCGCAACCTCCGCTACTTCTTTGCACTCGCATTTTTCTTGCTGCTGCTTCAGGACGTCTTCGGCACTCACGGCCTTGTCGCCATGCGCCGCTCAAAAATCCAGATTCAAGCGGTACAGGCGCAAATCCAGCAGCTCGACCAGGAAAACCAGGAACTTCAACAGCGCATCCACAGCCTCAAAACCGATCCCGCTGCCATCGAAAAAATCGCCCGCGACCGCATGGGTCTCGCTCGCCCGGGCGAAATGATTTTCCAACTCCCCGATTCCCCAAACAGCCACGCTCCACAATCGCCAAGCGCCACTCCGAATCCAAAAAAGTAACGCGCCGTTTATTGTTCCCTCTTTTCGCATTTTCCCCCGCGTTCTCTGCGCCTTTGCCGTGTCTCCGGAGCAACGACGTTCGCCTGCTGGCCTTCCGACACTCCGCTTTCACCCATCAACTACCCTCCGACGCCGGCCGAAGCGTTTGCCGCATTCGCGCGAGGATTTCGCCGCCTCGGCCTTTCGTGTAAATCCGCGCCGTCGCCAGCAACGTCATCGCCACAAAGATAGTCAGCAATCCCAGTGAAGCCATCGAGATGCTTTCTCCCCGTTTCGTCAAAATCGAAAATCGCCCGTAAACAAATTCGATGTGCACCCAGTAAACGAGCAGCGACGCCTGTCCCATCTTGATAATCGGACTGAATCCCCACTGCGCCGCTCCCCACCGGCACCAGACGTAAACCAGCGGCACAATCAGCATCACCACGCCCACGCGAATCAGCAGAAAGTTGGGACTCGTGTGCCAGAAATCATAAACGGCGTACATATGCACGGGCAGCGAGTCGAACCACCAGCCGAGGGCGCAGCAAATCACGCCGGCGCCACCCAAAATGAAAACTGCTTGCGCCTGCCGCGCGCGAGCCCAGTCGCTCATCAGGAAAAATCCAGCCGCGAGTCCCGCAAACGCAAACGCCGCCCACGGAAAAATGGGGAAAAGCCAGTGCTGCGGCGTTCCCAGATTGTGTACGCCGTTAAGATACGACTCGATGGGCCACGGCAGCCATCTCGGCTGCCACGTTGTCCACAATGGCGGAGTCGCCAACGCAACTCCTGCCGCCACCGCCGCCGCAAGAATCCCATTCGTCGACCGCTGTCGCGCGAACCAGCACACGACGCCCATCAGCATCATCGACACGCCAATCGTGTTCAGGATATCGACGCGCAACAGATCCGTCCACGGCGACCACGGATAGCCCAGCGCGAATTCCTGCACGCGAAACAGCAATCCAAGCCCGAGAATCTCCGCGCCGCGCCGAATCGTCGCCGCCGCGACTTCGTTCCCCGACGCGCCCTTCTGCCGCATTCGGTCCGTCACCAGCGCAAAGGAAATTCCCGCAAGGAACAGAAACAGAGGCGCAGGTAAAGTCCCGCCGAGTTGCGACCACCCAAAAAAGCTGCTCTTTCGCGCCGCCGGACCCAGCCACGAGTCGTAGCAATGCGTCTGAAACATCAGTACGCACGCCAGTCCGCGCATCCAGTCAATGTAAGCGATTCGCTGTTTTACCGGCAGGCTCACCGCGGGAAAGCATCGCTGAGGATACTGCGCAAATCAAGTTTTATGAGATGCCTGCGGAGAAATTCAAAGCTTTCGTCCGAAGCGTGAGGCTACCGCACCACGCCCGCCACCGGGCTCGACGCCGTCGCGTAAAGTTTCTTCTCAATCCGCCCCGCGAGAAACGCCTTGTGCCCCGCCTCGACCGCCGCGCGCATCGCCTCCGCCATCAGCACCGTGTCCTGCGCGCCCGCAATCGCCGTGTTCATCAACACGCCATCCGCGCCCAACTCCATCGCAATCGCCGCGTCCGAAGCGGTGCCCACGCCCGCATCGATAATCAGCGGCACCTCCGTAATTCGCTCGCGCAAAATCCGCAAGTTCGCCAAATTCTGAATCCCCATCCCCGACCCAATCGGTGCGCCCAACGGCATCACTGCCGCCGCTCCCGCGTCCACCAGCTTCCGCGCGACAATCAAATCGTCATTCGTGTACGGCAGCACGATGAACCCTTCCTTCACCAGCGCCTTCGTCGCGCGCACCAACTCTTCCGTCTCCGGAAACAACGTCTGTTCGTCGCCAATCACTTCCAGCTTCACCCATTCCGACAGTCCCGCTTCGCGCCCCAGCCGCGCCGTCCGAATCGCCTCATCCGCTGAATAACAGCCCGCCGTGTTCGGCAAAATGAACATCTTCGTGCGATCAATATAATCGAGCAGCGATTCCTTGGCGCGGTCGCTTAAATTCACGCGCCGCACTGCCACCGTCACCATCTCCGCGCCGGACGCTTCGTGCGCCCGCGCCATCTCTGGCAACGACCGGTACTTTCCCGTCCCCACAATCAACCGCGAACGAAACGCCCGCCCCGCAATCACCAGTTGGTCTTCCATGGCTTAACTCCCTGCCACCATTCTACCAGCGCGCGCCCTAACGTGCGAAATCACCCCAACTCTTGCCTTAGTTTCTCGCTTTTCGTCTCTCGTAGGGGACCGACTATTGTCGGCCCGCGCCGCGCGAAGGCGCAACGGCCTTTCGCTTTTCGAGTTTCGTTTTTCGAGCTTCGGCCTTTCGCTTTTCTGCTTTCGCCTCTCTCACGCCCTCGTCTGCGGCCTGGGCTCCTCCACGTCCGCATACAACTGCTCAATCGCATCGCCATACCGCTGCAACACCACTCGCCGTTTCAGTTTCAGCGCGTGCGTCAACTCGCCTGCGGCAACCGTGAAATCGTTCTCGATTAACGCGAAACGCTTTGGCTTCTCGTATTGCGCCAGATTCTCCGTCAACCTCTCAATCTCACTGCCAATCAGTTGCCGCACCCACGAATCGGCGCAAATATCCTTCCCGGTCAAATCAATTCCCTCCGCAAGAGCCTTCGCCGAGATCGCTCCCGCGTTCGGCACGATCAACGCCGAAACGAATTTTCTCCTGTCGCCCACCACCATCGCGTTCGTAATGTAAGGACTTGTCCGCAATTTGATTTCAATCGGCGCAGGCGCCACGAACTTCCCCGCCGCCGTCTTCAGCAATTCCTTCTTGCGATCCGTAATCACCAGATAGCCGTCCGCGTCCAGATGCCCAATATCTCCCGTCCGCAACCATCCGTCTGGCGTCAGCGCCTCCCGCGTCGCTTCCGGCTTGTTGTAGTAACCCTGCATCACGTTCGGCCCACGTGCCAGGATTTCGCCGTCCTCCAGAATTTTCACCTCGCAGTTGCGAATCGGCCGCCCGACAGTTCCAACCTTGTTTTCGCCCGGCGCATTCGTCGAAATCACCGGCGACGATTCCGTCAGCCCATATCCTTGATAGATCGGCACGCCCACCGCCCAGAAGAATTCCGCCAACTCGACCGCCAGCGGCGCTCCACCCGAGTAAAAAACTCGCATGCGTCCGCCGACCCCCGCGCGAATTTTCGAATACACCAGCCGATCGGCAATCGCCCAACGCAATTTCACTCCTGCCGCCACATCCTTTCCATACGCGCGCCACGGCACTGCTTGCTCCGCCACGCGCAGCGCCCAATCGAATATTCTCCGCTTCAGTCCTGTTTCTCGGTGCCCCTTTTCTATAATATTCGCGTACGTCTTCTCGAACACGCGCGGCACAGCCGCGGCAATCGTAGGACGCACTTCCAGCAACGCCTTCGCCGCATCGTCGATTCTCTCCAGGTACGCGACTGTAACGCCGTGGAACAGCGCCGTGTAATCGAATATCCGTTCGTAGACGTGCGACAGCGGCAAAAATGAAAGTTCCACATCACCGGGCAAGTATCCGACCTGCGAAGTCGCGTCGATCGCGTTCGAAGTCAGATTTGCATGCGTCAGCATCACGCCCTTCGGTTCGCCCGTCGTCCCCGACGTATAAATCAGCGTCGCCAATTGCTGCGGTTGTACGCCAGCCGCCGCGCGCCGGTACACTGCGATATCCGCATCATTCGCCGCGCCAATCAGCGCTGCGTAATCCAGAAACTCCCCGCGCAATTCCTCCGGCGCATCCACGCAAATAATTTTCTCGAGCGTCGGAATTCTCGCGCGCGAGGCCGCCGCCTTCCGCGCCTGCGCTTCTCCGGAGACAAACGCCACCTTCACGCCAGCGTCATTCCATATATATTCGAGCCGCTCCGGCGATTCGTTGTAGTAAATCGGCACATCCACCGCGCCTAATCCCAGAATCGCGAGGTCCGCCACATGCCACTCCGGCGAATTCGGCGCAAAAAGTCCTACGTGGTCGCCCGCTTTCACCCCCAGCGCCATCAACGCTTTCGCCAGCCCCGCAACTCGCCGCAGCATCTCCGCCGACGAATACGCCTTCCACCCCTCCGCCGTGCGATACATCTGCGCGCGCCCGTTTGGGTGCTTATCCACCGCATCCAGAAAACATTTCGTCAGTGCCGGATAATTCGTCGAATCATTCATGATCAGTTTCGCCACTCTAGCGTAGCACCCACCCTTGCGCAACTCTGCCGCATCTCCATAACGCTCCCTCCGTCCCCGAATGGCTCGCCACTAATCACTGACCACTGGCCACTGAACACTGCCCGCGCTAAGATAGCCTTTCCCTTGGGAGGCTCGATGTCCAAGCTCGCCGTAGAAGATCACGCAGCCTATACGCCGCAGCGCGCGCCGCGCGGAACGACAATTTCCTGCAAAGGCTGGCAACAGGAAGCCGCCCTCCGTATGCTGATGAACAATCTCGATCCCGAAGTCGGCGAGCGCCCCGAAGACCTCGTCGTCTACGGCGGCCGGGGCAAAGCTGCGCGCAACTGGGAATGCTTTCACGCCATCGTCAACTCGCTTCGCAATCTTGAAAACGACGAAACTCTCCTCGTCCAATCCGGCAAGCCCGTCGGCATTTTTCGCACGCATTCATACGCGCCGCGCGTCATCATCGCCAATTCCAATCTGGTCGGCCATTGGGACGACTGGAAGAATTTCAACGAGCTCGAACGCGCCGGCCTGACCATGTACGGCCAGATGACCGCCGGAAGCTGGATTTACATCGGCACGCAGGGGATTTTGCAGGGCACGTATGAAACCTTTGCCGCCGCCGCGCGCAAACATTTCGGCGCCGCCGCGGACCTCTCCGGAAAACTCGTTGTCTCCGGAGGGATGGGCGGGATGGGTGGCGCGCAACCGCTCGCCGCCACGCTCAACGGCGCAGCATTTCTCGGCATCGAAGTCGATCCCGAACGCATCAAGCGCCGCGTCAAAACCGGTTATTGCGACGTGATGGTCAACAATCTCGACGAAGCTCTTCGCATTCTGAAAAACGCCGTCCGCAAACGCGAAGCAACCTCCGTCGGTCTCATCGGCAACTGCGCGGATTTAATTCCCGAACTTGCCAAGCGCGGCGTCGTCCCCGATTTGCTCACCGACCAAACCAGCGCGCACGACCCCACCGGCGGCTACATTCCGCAGGGCCTTTCCCTCGAAGACGCCAAAGCGCTTCGTCAACGTGATCCCGAGTCCTATCGCAAGCGCGCCATGCAATCCATCGCCACTCACGTCGAAGGCATGCTCGCACTGCAAAAAATGGGCGCGATAACTTTTGACTACGGCAACAACATCCGCACATTCGCCTTCGAGCAAGGCGTCAAGAATGCCTACGATTTTCCCGGCTTTGTTCCCGCGTACATTCGCCCGCTCTTCTGCGAAGGCCGCGGGCCATTCCGCTGGGCCGCGCTTTCGGGAGAGCCGTCCGACATTCACCGCACCGACCAGCTTGTCCTCGAAATGTTCTCGCAGAACGAATCTCTCTGCCGCTGGATCAAGCTCGCGCAAAAGCGCGTCCACTTTCAGGGCCTGCCGGCCCGCATCTGCTGGCTCGGCTACGGTGAACGCGACAAATTCGGCCTAGCGCTCAACGATCTTGTCGCGCGCGGCGAACTCAAAGCGCCCATCGTCATCGGCCGCGATCATCTCGACTGCGGTTCCGTCGCTTCGCCTTATCGCGAAACGGAAAGCATGCGCGACGGCTCTGACGCCATCGCCGACTGGCCCATGCTCAACGCCATGCTCAACACCGCCAGCGGCGCGAGTTGGGTCTCGATTCACGACGGCGGCGGCGTCGGCATCGGCTACGCCGTCCACGCCGGACAAGTGACTGTCGCCGACGGCACAAAGGAAATGGCCGCGCGCATCGAGCGCGTCCTCACAAACGATCCCGGCATCGGCGTCGCGCGCCACGTCGACGCCGGCTACCCCGAAGCCATCAATTTCGCCAAGCAGCACCAGCTTAAGATCCCCATGGTAGGCATATAAGATTTCGGTGAACACTAGAATCCAATTCGGCCTGCTCACCCTCATCGCTCTCTCGGCGCTCGCCGCGATCGGCGTAACGATTCTCATCGCGCGCCGCCAGGACATCTCCCGTGCCGCGCGCCGCGCCTTTTTGTTGAGCAATGCCGCCCTTGTTCTTTGTCTGGCGACACTGGTTGCAGGCATCTCGGTTTATCCCGCGACACATCGCTGGGGATTGACCCTCGAATCCGCGGCCGTCGTCTTTCTCGTACTTAAATTTGTTTTCGTGCGGCAGTTCGCGCATCGTATTCGACGTGAGCATCCGCGCGCGCAAAATGCTGTGTTGCACGAGGCCAATAAACGAACCTGAAACGTTCTGCGGATTTCATTCAGTTGATTTTCGCCAGGAGGCGCTCATGATCGTCATCACCGGAGCCACAGGAAACACGGGAACCCCCGCAGCGGAAGCATTGCTGGCAAAAGGGGAAATCCTTCGCGTGATTGGCCGTGACGCGGCAAAGCTTCAAACCTTCTCTTCGCGCGGCGCCGAAGTCTTCGTCGGCAATGTCGAAGACGCCTCCGAAATGGAACGCGCTTTCGCCGGAGCCACCTCCGCTTATCTCCTCATCCCGCAAGCGCTCCAGCGTGAAGATTTTCGCGACTACCAGGAACGCGTAAGCGACGCCTACGTCTCGGCCATTTCAAATTCCGGCGTCAAATTCGCCGTCACGCTCTCCAGCATCGGCGCGCAAAACACCGAAAAAACCGGCCCCATCCTCGGCTTGCACAACATGGAGGAAAAACTCAATCGCGTTCCCGGTCTCAACGTCCTGCATCTCCGTCCCGCCACATTCATGGAAAATCTTCTGATGAGCATCGATGGCATCCGCATGATGAACGTCCTCCCCGGCGCCTTCGCAGCCGATGCTCCTTTTCCCACCATCGCAACCAAAGACGTCGGCGACTACGCCGCCCGCCGCTTATCCAAGCGCGATTTCTCCGGCCATTCCACGCAGGAGCTTCTCGGCCCTCGCGATGTCACCATGAAAGAGACCGCCGCAATTATCGGCCGCGCCATGGGCAAACCCAATCTTGCCTATGTCCAAATGCCCCTGCCGCTCATGGAGTCCGCGCTTGCAAGCATGGGCATGCCCAAAACTTCTGCGGCATTGCTCGTCGAATTGTGGAACGCCGGAAATAACGGCATGCTCGATCCGCAAGAAACTCGCTCAACCGAAAACACCACGCTCACTACCCTCGAACAATTCGCCGAGGAGATTTTTGCGCCGCAATTCCTCCGTCGCGCCGCCAAAGCCTGATGGAAAACTCCGCAAGCATCGGCGGAACTATTTCTCCCGTGCTTTCGTATCTCTAACCAGCTGGAGGTCCGTTCATGCAATCGCAAGTCAACTTGCGCATTGGCCGTCATTTATCGCGATGGCTCGCTTTCTCGCTCTTGCTGCTACTTTCACCGGCGCTCGCCTTCGCACAGAAGCCCAACGTCATCTCCGAAACCGGCCAGGACCGTTTCCAGGCTGCCTTCCCTGCCGGAGGCCAATTGCGCATGCACATCCGTTCGTCGGGCGTCCGCATCAGCGGCAGCAACGAAAACAAAATCGTAATTCGCTTCTCTGTGCCCAGCCGCGACGCCTTGAACAACGTGCGCGTTCAGTTGAAACAGAATGGCAACCGCGGTGACCTCGATATCACCGGCGGCCCTTCCAATAATTTCCAAATCGACATCGACATTCCGCGTCAGTCCGATCTCTACGTGCGAATGTTTGCAGGCGAGCTCGACATTGATCACGTCGACGGCAATAAAGACCTCGAGATTCACGCCGGCCAGATGGATATCAGCCTCCCAAACGCTAACGACTACGGACCGGTGAAAACATCCGTTACCACGGGAGACCTTGAGGCAAGCGCATACGGAGTTTCAAAAGGCGGGCTTTTCCGCACGTTTCGAAGCAACACTGTTCCCAACAAAAACTCAGCGGGCAGATACTTTCTTTACGCTCACGTCGGTGCTGGGGAACTCGACATCAACTGACATATTCCAGTTCCGCGGAAGAATTGGCGTCAAATCCTACTGCTTGGCGAGCTCCGTTCGCGCTTCTTGCAGTTCCGGACGATCCGCTCCGTCGCCGCAAATCTCGACCAGCTTCGCGTAATATTTCCGCGCCGTCGCCGCGCTTCCGCTGAGTTCCGCTGCCTGCGCCGCTCCATACAGCGCGTCGAATCGGTTCGGGGATTCCTCGAGCGCCGCTTTGTATTCGACAAGCGCCTCCCGCGGCTTCTTCATCTCCATCAGCAAATCCCCCAGCATTTCTCGCGCCGGAGTCGAGAGCGAGTCCACGCCTTCGGACGTTTCCCGCACCACAGCCGCGCGCATCGACTTCACCGCTTCCGCCTTTTTCCCCTCGGCGTAGTCAACCCACGCTTCGGCTTCCTGCTGCCCGATTGAGGCGCTCGACGAAACGCCATAGGCTGCGCTAGTTTGCCCTGCCGCTGCGTCTTTGTACTTGGCAAGATTATCCTGAGCGCTTGCCGCATCACCGCTGCGCGCCGCGCCTACCGTACGCGCGAAATACGTAGACCAGCTACCCTTCACATCCCCCACCGGCAGCGCCGCGGCTTCTTTCCATTGGTGCAACTCAATCGCATTGCGCGCCGCGAAGTTCGCTTGATTATCCGCGATGTCTTCCGCGCTCGCTCCCGCCACATTCTTCAGTTCGTCAACCAGCGCGCGCGCCTTTGCCGCCTGTCCGCTTTGCAAGTATGCGTAGTCCAAAAAATCCATCGCATGGAATTGGTAACCCGCATCGCCCTGTCCCGCCTGCGTCGTTTTCGCCGCAGCTGCGGCCGCCGCAATGTTCGAGTCAATCGCCTCCCGCCACAATCCCAGGCGCACAAAAATATGCGACGGCATGTGCAGCGCGTGCGATGAATCCGGCGCGATCTTCGCGTAACGCCGCGCCGCCGCCAATCCCTGCGAAGCCAGCTCCGGCGTATCCGACGCATGAATCAGATAATGCAGCACTCCGGGATTATTGGGCGCGGCAGCCACCAATTTGTCGAGAATATCAATCGCCTGCTTTCGATTCGCCAACTCGTCCGCTTTCTTTCCTTGCAGCGTAATCAGCGACAGCGCGTAAAACGCACCCGCATTCACATCGTCCGGATACTTCGTGAAGACTCGCCCCATCCAATCCGAGTACGCTTTCACCCGCGTGGCGCGGCTCAGGTTTGCGTTGTCTTGAAAAAACACGCCCGCCGCCACGATGTACATTCGCTCGCGATCCGTCTGCGCGCGCAACTTTTGCGCCTGCCTCGTATCCTCCAGACCCTCCTTCAACGTGTCCGCTCCCGGCCAATCCCACAGCTGGTGATACAGCGACATCGCCTTTCCCCAGTACGCGATCGCGCACTTCGGATCCTGTTGCGCCACTTCCGTGAACGTCTGCTCCGCCTCCTGATATTGAAATGAATGCAGCAGCGCCACGCCCTTGTTGAATGTGGATTGCACCGCCGGCGCGCACGAGATCGGGAAGCTAACGCTGCCCAGCCCGCTGCTTTCCGCCCTCCCTCGCCGCGCGTGAGGACGATCCGCCGCGCGCACAAACGAAGTCGAACCCACAATCAAAAGAATTGCCGCAAGCAGTCGAATCATTCGCATTGCCATACCACCTCAACAATAATTCTACTCTCTCGAACGTTAGAGCGTCCCGCCTTTCGCCCGGTTACAATTCACCTCAGGTTGAGGATGATTCGCTCCTCACTAACCACTGGTCACTGGCCACTTCCCTTACGCCCTGCTCCGTACAAAACTTTGCCCGGCAGCGCATTCGTCATTTTTCCATCCGCGATCACCTGCACGCCGTTCACCAGCACGTAATCCATTCCCACTGAAAATTGATTCGGCTTCTCATAAGTCGCCACGTCGTGCACTTTCGCCGGATCGAACACCACCACGTCCGCCCACATGCCTTTTTTCAACACTCCGCGATCCGTCAAATGCTCCCGCTGCGCCGCCAACGCCGAAAATTTCCGAATCGCGTCCGGCAATGTCAGCAAGTGTTTCTCGCGCACGTACTTCCGGATGATCCGCGGAAAGGTACCGTACGCTCGCGGATGATCGTGCTCCTTTCCCAAAATCCCCGTCGGCGAAGTCCCCGAAGCATCGTTATCAATCGAAACCCACGGCTGCTTCAGCGCCAGTTCCACGTCCGGCTCGCTCATTCCAAACGTCACCACATCGGTGCGCGCTTTGTCCTTGGTCAGCAAATCGAAAATTGCCTGGATGGCGTCCTCATGCCACATTTTCGCGACATCCGCGATCGTTTTTCCCTGCAAATTGATCAAATCCGGATTGTTGACCGTCGCGATCAGAATTCCCTGCGGCCCCGCGACTTCCTGCCATTCGTTGTCCCATGTTTTCGTCGGCGTTTCCATATCCTTGCGAATCCGCGCGCGCGTAGCCGGATCTTGCAGTCGCCCAAGCATTTTCGCGTCGCCGCCATCGTGCGCCCACGGAGGAATGTACGCCGCCAAGCCGTTTTCCCATGCCGTATACGCATAGGTGTCCGCCGCAACGTCCAGTCCTTCGCTCCTTGCCTTGTCGATGAACGCCACCACCTGAGGCATTTTCCCCCAGTTCGGTTTCCCTCCGGTTTTCAGGTGAAAAATCTCCACTGCCGTGTGTGCCTCGCGCGCGATGCGCGCCGTCTCCGCCAGCGCAGCCATTTCGCCATCGCCCTCATTTCGCATATGCGTTGCATAGATTCCGCCGTTCTGCGCGCTCACCGACGCCAGCGCAATCAATTCTTCCGTCGACGCGTACGGAGCCGGCGGATACTCCAGCGCACTCGAAAGCCCCATCGCGCCTTCGCGCATCCCCTCCGCCACCAACTCCTTCATCTTCGCCAGCTCTTCAGGAGTCGCCGCGCGGTCGTCGTCGCCGATCACCGCCCGTCGTACCTGCGTCGCGCCCACATACGTTCCCAGATTGATTCCCATTCCCTGTTTCTGTAGCCGCGCAAAATATTCGCTGAACGAACGCCAATCACAGGTGATTCCATAGTGGTCGCACTGGGGCTTCAGCTGCATGAGCGTTGCGTCCGTCTGCGGCCCGACCGTATCCCCCTCGCCCGTAATTTCCGTCGTGATCCCTTGAAATATTTTTGACGGCACATGCGGATCCACCAGCATCGTCACTTCTGACTGCCCCAGCATGTCGATGAATCCCGGCGCGACCACGCGTCCCGCCGCATCAATTTCCCGCTTCGCACGCGCGCGCGATAAATTCCCGATAGCCGCAATCCGCCCGTCGCGTATCCCAATGTCGCCCGCATACCACGGCGAGCCCGTGCCATCGATAATGTGCCCGTTGCGTATCACGACATCATATTGGCTCTGCGCCGCCGCTGCTTGCTGCGCCCCCGCCAATTTCCCGCTCATCAATCCAAACGCGAGCGCCGCGCCCGACATTGCCACGATCAACATTCCCGCAATTCTTCGTCTCATCGCCCCTCCGCAATTCCTTACACGGCGCGGCAGAGTATAGCGCGACGCACCGCGACCGGCGACCTCATCCATCCTCCCGAGCTGATCACAAGTCTGCATTCCGCATTTTGGTGTAGTAGACTTGGCCCATGATCCGCCAAATCGCGCCTCAGTTCTTCACCATAGACCTTTCCGGCACTCTTGCTTATTACAGAGATAAGCTTGGGTTCGAATGTTTGGGTACTTGGCAGGACCCACCGGTTTACGCAATCGTTGCGCGCAACCAACATGCGATTCATTTCCGCTGCGCCGAACCTCCGGCGGCCAATCCGAACAAGTATTCGGACGAACTGCTCGACGCATACGTTTCCGTCGAAGATGTGGAGCCGCTTTATGCCGAATATGCAGCTCGAGGCGTGGAATTCACGCGCGATCTGGGCAACACGCCGTGGAACTCGCGCGAGTTCGTAGTGAAAGATTGCGACGGCCGTCTGCTCGCCTTCGGCACGAATTTGTAGTTTGTTACCTCCTTTCAGCTTGGCTTGCGCCTCGCCGCGCTTTTCAGTACCGTTGGCACTCGTGAAGAAAACTCTCGCACCGCTTCGGCAAGAAGACATCCTCATCACCGGATGCGCCGATCTTCTCACTCTTCGCGGAGCCGTACCGCGCCGTGGCCGCGCGCTTGGCGACCCTGGAATCATCCGCGACGGCGCGCTCCTCATTCGCGATGGACGCATCACCGCCGTCGGCCCACGTCGCCAAATCGAACGCCTCCGCGAATCCCGCCGCGCCCGCAAACTCGATCTCGCCGGACGCGCCGTTCTCCCCGGCTTCGTCGACTCGCACACGCACCTGATTCATGCCACCTCGCGTGCCGCTGAATACGAACAGCGCATCTCCGGCGCATCCTACGAAGAGATCGCCCGCGCCGGCGGCGGCATCCTGAATAGCGCGCGTAAACTCCGCGTCGCAAACCCCGCCGATCTTACAAGCCGCGCGCTCAAGCATCTCGCGCAATTCGCCGCGCACGGAACCACCACGCTCGAAGCCAAATCCGGATATGGCCTCACCTGGGAAAGCGAGCGCAAAATTCTTATCGTCCTCCGCGACCTCCAAAGCAAGCAGCCGCTCGACATCGTCCGCACATTCCTCGGCGCTCACGTTGTCCCGTGCGAATATCGCAATCGCACAGGCAAAACGCCGGACGCCTATGTCGACCTCATCTGCCGCGAATGGCTTCCATGTGTCGCGCGGGAAAGCCTCGCAGAATTCTGCGATGTATTTTGCGACCGCGGCGCGTTCACCGTCGCGCAATCACGCAAAATCCTGATCGCCGCGCGAGCCTGCGGCTTGGGCTTGCGCCTTCACGCCGAACAGCTCGCGCGCACAGGAGCTTCGCGACTCGCCGTTGAGATGCACGCGGCAAGCGCCGACCATCTCGAAAAAGTATCTGCCGGCGACATCCGCGCCCTCGCGCATTCCAACGTCACCTGCACAATGCTTCCCGGCTGCTGTTTCCATCTCGGCCTCGCGCATTACGGTCCCGCGCGCAAACTCATCGACGCGGGAGCCATCCTCGCCCTCGCCACCGATTTCAATCCTGGCACCAGTCCCACGCTTTCCATGCCCGCGGTTTTGTCTCTCGCTTGCACGCAAATGCGCATGACGCCCGCCGAAGCCATCGCCGCCGCCACCATCAACGCCGCGTATTCCCTCGCGCGCCACGACCGCATCGGCTCCCTCGAAGTTGGCAAGTTCGCTGACCTCGCCGTCTTCGATGTGGATGATTACCGCGAAATTCCCTATTATTTTGGTGTGAACCATTGCTCCCTAACCATGAAGCGCGGCCAAGTCATTTACTCACATGGAACGTTATGATAGAAGACTGCAGAGGTTTAGCCTGGAATGGATTGGGGTGGTTTGTGGCAAGCATTCCGTAATAACTGGGGCGGCATCGTCAGTGTCGCTGGCCTAGGAGTGAGTGTTGCCACGCTGGTAGTTGCCACAAAGGCTAAGGATGCTGCCGACGCGGCTAAGGCGGAAGCACGACGCCAAAACTTGATCGACGAGATTCAAGATGCGCAAAACAGGACAGAGCAGTTAGGCGCGTATCTCTCTCAGCAAAAATGGGAGATCGTACAAATTAAATCACAAGAGGTTATCAGTTCGTGCAGCCAGATCCTCCGGCGTTGGGGCAGGGATTCTTTGACGGAACGGTCTCGCAATAATTTCCTGGTCGCCCAGCAACAAGCTGGATCAATTGCCGAGGTTGCGGTCCGCGCGCTACGGAACGCTCCCTCAGATCGTGAATTCAAAATATTATCCATTGCGCAGCACAAAGCGCTCGAATTACTTTCTGTTGAAGCCGCCGAATTTGCGGGTATGATTGAGAAAACGAGGTAGAGCTATGTCTGAAAAGGAAACGCAACTCGCTCAACAGCTTTTCGAAAAGACTAATGCTAGGGCGATTGCCTGGCAGCCAACCGCTAGATCCAATGAGTTTCTAGCCCCGTTTCGAGGCGACGTAACCTTCACGATCGGCCGATACGCCAACCAGTATGACAACGAATACTATAAGCTCATGATGCGTGACCAGGACGGCCGAGAATTGCTCGAACTGGATACGCCGGACAAACTGCTCGGCGATTTGTACAAGGCGGCCCATGACGCGGCGCTGAACGTTGAAGAGACCATCGATTCGGTACTGGACGAACTTCGAAAGGTCAGCTAGCGCCATCCCCAGCCGAATGAAACGCCTCATCGAATGCGTTCCCAACTTCTCCGAAGGCCGCGACGCCGCCAAAATCGACGCCCTGGTCGCCGCCATGCAATCCGTCGAAGGCGTTTACATCCTCGACCGCGAAAGCGACGCCGACCACAATCGCTGCGTCATCACGCTAGCTGGCGAGCCTGAGCCTGTCGCCGAAGCTGCCCTTCGCGGCATCGGCAAAGCCCTCGAACTCATCGACCTCACCAAACATTCTGGCGCGCATCCGCGCCTCGGTGCCACCGACGTCATTCCGTTCATTCCCGTCGACGGCGTCACAATCGAAGAATGCGTCGCCCTCGCCAAGCAAGTCGGCCAGGAAATCTGGAAGCGCTACCAAATCCCCGTTTATTTCTATGAAGCAGCCGCCACGCGTCCCGAACGCACGAATCTCGAAAACGTCCGCAAAGGCCAGTTCGAGGGCGTTCGCGAGGAAGTCCTGAAAAATCCCGACCGCGCTCCTGATATTGGCGAGCCGCGCCTTCATCCCACCGCCGGAGCCGTGATTGTCGGCGCGCGCAAATTCCTTATCGCCTACAACATAAATTTGGACACGCCCGACGTCGAGATCGCGAAGAAAATCGCCAAGTCCATCCGCTTTTCGAATGGCGGCTTGCGTTACGTAAAAGCGATGGGCGTCGACCTGCGCGCGCGCCACGTCGCGCAAGTCTCCATCAACATGACCGACTACGAGCAGACGCCGCTTCACCGCGTCTTCGAAATGGTCCGCAGCGAAGCCGCCCGCTACGGCGTCTCCATCATTGGCAGCGAAATCGTCGGCCTGATCCCCAAGCGCGCCATCGAAATGACCGCCGATTTTTATCTGAAGTTCGAGAATTTCTCTTCCGCGCAAGTTTTCGAGAATCGCCTCAACGCCGCGCTGACAGGCGCTCCGATCGAGTCCGGCTCCGGCAAACTCGCCTCGCTCGCGCGCCCTTTTCTCGACGCCGTCGCCGAGCCCACCGCCACTCCCGGCGGAGGCTCCGTCTCCGCGCTCGCGGGAGCCCTCGCCGCAAGCCTCGCCCAAATGGTCGCCGGCCTTTCGCGCAAAAAGAAATCGCAGGCAGCTTATGCCGACCAACTCGACCGCGCCCTCGCGGACATGCGCTCCGCCGCCGCCGATCTCGCTGACTCCATCGATCGCGACGCGCAATCCTACAACGCTGTCCTCGCCGCCTTTAAGCTGCCAAAAGAGTCGCCCGAGGACGCGCGCCGCCGCGAAGAGGCCATTCAGCAAGCCACGCGCGGAGCCGCCGAAGTTCCCATGACCGTCGCCCGTAAGTCTTTGGACATTTTTGAACGCATCGGGCAACTGGAAGCCATCTCCAGCGCTTCTATGCTTTCAGACCTTCGCGTCGCCCGTTTAATGGCGGCCGCGGGGGCGCGCGGCGCACTCGCAAACGTAGCCATCAACCTCGATTCAATCACCGATGCATCATTCGTCGCCGCCATGCGCACGCAAGCGCAGGACATCGAGTCGCGCCTCACGGCCATCGCCGTTCGCGCATAACAGGAGGCAGGGCCAAACCGTGAATCTCTCTTCGAAAAATCGGAAAAACACATTTGTTGCCACGCTTGTCGCCACATTCACCATGCTCATCCTCGCCATAGTCGCGTTCGCATGGCTCCCTTCGCCCGCCGCTGCTGGCACGCTTGGCACGGACGTCATCGGCCTTTTCCCAAAGGACGTCAGCGAACTCGCTTATGCCGACCTCAAGGAAGCGCGCAAGCATCCCTGGTTTTCCCAGCTCCAACAGCAAATGCTTCCCGCGAACTATCGCCAGTTCGAGCAGTTCCTTCGTTCCGCGGGCATGGACCCCGACACGCAGATTGACGAAGTCGCCTGGGGAGCCACGAACGCAACGGCCCAGCATCCTTACGAAATCGCCGGCATCGCGCTCGGCTCGTTCTCTCCGAGTTCCACCGAATCACGTTTCGCGTCGCAGAAAATTCCCAGCGTCGAGATCCACGGCTACAAATTGTGGGCCTTCGGCAGCGGTTCAGGCCCCAACGACATCTTCTTTTTCTTTTTGGACAGCAATACGGCCGCTTTCGGTCAGCGCGACATTCTCCAGAAACTCATCAACGTCCGCTTCGGCGGCGCGGAAAGCCTACTGTCCAATACTGAACTCTTTCCGCTGATTAACGCGGCGAACGGCAGCGGCATCGTCTGGGCCGTCCTCGATAAGACCAACACGCAGCTCGCCCTGCACCAGCTTCTCCCGCAAGCGAGCCAGTTCCCGCAGGCTTCCGAAATTCTCGGCCGCATCCACAACATGGAAATTCAGGTGCAGGCAGATGACGGCATCGACGCAAAATTCAAGGCCGTCTGCGATTCTTCCGAAGACGCGAATCAGCTCGCCGCGATGCTCCAGGGCGGCATCGTCATGCGCCGCTACCAGATTCAGCAATCCGATCCGGTCTTGGCCCAGGCCCTCGAAAGCGTCACCGTCAGTCCTTCGGGGAATAATCTAAACGTGGAAATGCCCGTCACAAATGGCCAGCTGAATTCCATGATTCGCACTCGCACCTTCGCTTTCCCAATGTAATGCGGCTTTCTGGCGAACGAATTACGGCTGTGCGGGGTTTTTGTGGAAGTATTTCACCAGAATGGTGCGCGCGCGGCCGTTGCTCGTCTCGTAGTTCACCCGGTCCACTCGCCTTTTAATTTCCCTGTCGCGTTCCTCGGTCGTCACCGCCAACAGATTCTCCGGCGGACCTGCTCCTGCCGCCTCCGGCCTGCGCGGGCCTTCCACGCTCAATTCCACGCGATCCTCAAAGTCATCGATCGTCACGCTGCAAAGTGGGTCCGATTCGCCCAGTTGAACAAGCGCCCTGCGGCACGACTGGTCTGCCGCCACGCCCAAATCGATGCGCTCTTCGTTGGTTAACCCGTGCCGGTTCGCGATGTGCTCCACAGCGCCCCGCACTCCGGCAAGCAGCCGTTCGTCTCGGCTCAACTTCATTTCCGTTCGTCTGTGCTCAGTGCTCATGAGTGTCGGCCAGATGCATTTCACAAGCCTCGCGGCAATCAGGACAGTAATACAGGCCGTCTTCGCACAGGCGAATACCGTCTTGCGATTGGCAATACGTGCAGTATTTCTCGCAACTGCAATGTTGCTCTGGTTTTTCGCACTGCTGGCATACCACGGGTCCAGCCATTGGACGCTCCGCAAACTCTGGCCTCAATATAGGGCATCGCGGCGCACCCGACAAGCGCGTTTCTCTCTCCTGTGGTCACTGGTTTCCACGCGCCTGAATTCGCTCCACTTGCCGCGCGTTTCTTGACACGTCTATGCACGCATGCTAGTTTCACTTCTTTGCTTCGAGAATGGAATTTTCCCTGTGAACACACCTGCGACGGCTGAAGTCCGCAAGACAGCGCTGAATTCCACACACCGCCGTATGGGCGCGAAGATGGTGAATTTCGGCGGCTGGGACATGCCCGTCGAGTACACGGGAATCCTCGCCGAACACTTGGCCGTCCGCGCTCGCGTCGGGCTTTTCGACGTCAGCCACATGGGCGAAATCGAGATCCGCGGCCCTCATGCCCTCGATCTCGTCCAGCACGTTTCCTGCAACAATGCCGCGAAACTCGCCATCGGCCAGGCGCATTATTCCGGCCTGATGACTCCTCGTGGCACGTTCGTCGACGATCTCCTCGTCCACAAAATGTCCGGCACGCATTATTTTCTGTGCGTCAACGCCGGCAATCAGGACAACGATTACGCCCACATCCGCGAGCATAATAAATTCGGCGCGGAAACCGAAAACGCCGGCTCGCGCTACTCCCAGCTCGCGATTCAGGGCCCGCTGGCGCTCGAACTCTTACAGCGCTTCACCAAGGTTCCTCTCGCGCCAATCAAATATTATTGGTTCGCATTCGGCGAAGTGAACGGCGTTCACTCCTTGATCGCGCGCACCGGCTACACCGGAGAAGACGGCTTCGAGATTTATTTCGCGCCGGAACACTCCGAAAAAATGTGGAACGCGTTGATGGATGCCGGTCAGTCCCTCGGAATCGCGGCCTGCGGGCTCGGCGCGCGAAACACGTTGCGCCTGGAAGCCGGCATGGCGCTCTACGGCCACGAGATCGATGACACCACCACGCCCTGGGAAGCCAACCTCGCCTGGATCTGCAAAGTCGAAAAGGGCGACTTCCTGGGCCGCGATATTCTCGTGAAGCAAAAAGAAAAGGGCGTTGACCGCATTCTCGCTGGATTCGCGATGAATTCTCGATTGATCGCGCGCGACGGCTACGCGGTATTGAACGGCGAGCGAGAAATTGGCACAGTCACCAGCGGCGGCCCCGCGCCATTTCTCAAAAAAAATATCGGCTTTGCATACGTGCCGCCAAAATTGAATGCGCCCGGCACGCCGATTGGCATTTCCGTGCGCGATCAAGTCGCTCCCGCGCACATTGTCGCAGTGCCGTTCTATAAACGGCCAAAATAATCTTTACCCGATAGCGCAGTTTTCGCTCGCGCATTTTGCGCAAGAAGCCTGCGATTTTATTCTCCAGAGAAGGAGGCGCTGATGTACCCATCTGATTTTCGTTACACCAAAGACCACGAGTGGCTCCAGGTGAGCGGTGCCGTTGGAACCATCGGCATCACCGATTACGCCCAGCATGCCCTGGGTGACGTCGTCTTCGTCGAACTGCCGAAAGTCGGCGCGAAACTGAAAGCTGGCGAAGTGCTCGGCACCGTTGAATCGGTGAAAGCCGTCAGCGAAGTCTTCAGCCCCGTCGCCGGCGAAGTCACGGACGTGAACTCCGACCTCGCAAACACGCCGGAGAAAATCAATCAGGATCCGCACCGCTCCGCATGGCTCGTGAAAATTAAAATGGACAATCCCCAGGACGCCGCAAAATTGATGGACGCGAAGGCTTACCAGGAATATGTCGCCGAAAAGGAGAAGGAACAGACCGCCTGATGCGTTATCTTCCCAAAAGCCAATCCGAACGCCGCGAAATGCTCCACGCCATCGGCGCGAAATCGATTGAAACGCTTTTCGAAACGATTCCCGCAAAATTCCGGCTTCGCGCTCCGCTCAAGTTGCCCGGCCCGCTCTCGGAAATGGAAATCATCGATTATTTCAAGGCGCGCGCCGCCGAAAACTCGCGCGGCTACACTTCGTTCTTGGGCGCTGGCGTCTACCAGCACGTGCGCTCGGTTGTGACCGACGCGCTTGTGCAGCGCGGCGAATTTCTAACCTCGTACACGCCGTACCAGGCCGAGATTTCGCAAGGAACGCTCCAGGCCATTTTCGAATTTCAAACGCTGATGTCGCAGCTAACAGGCCAGGAAGTCGCCAACGCCTCCATGTACGACGGCTCGACGGCGCTCACGGAATCCGTGCTCATGGCCGAACGCCTCACGCGGCGTCATCGCGTCCTCATAGCGTGCACTGTGCATCCTGAATATCGCCAGGTGCTCACCACGTATGCGAAGCACCTCGGAATCGAAGTCGAGGAATTCGGATTCGCGGCCTCCGGCCAAATTGACGCCGGGGCGATTCGCGCTGACGCGTGGAAAGAAGCCGCCGCCGTAGTCGTACAATCCCCGAATTTCTTCGGCGTCCTCGAGTCGCTCGGGCCCATTGCAGAAACGGCGCATCAGCACGGCGCCCTCCTCATCAATTGCATCACGGAGCCGCTATCTCTCGGCATCATCAAGCCGCCAGAGGAGGCCGACATCGTCGCCCTCGAGGCGCAAAGCTTCGGCGTGCCACCGAGTTACGGCGGTCCCTACGTTGGCGTGATTGCCACGCGCGACAAATTCGTGCGTCAACTGCCGGGACGCCTCGCCGGCGAGACCACCGACGCCGCCGGACGCCGCGGATTTTGCCTCACTCTCGCCACGCGCGAGCAGCATATCCGTCGTGAGAAGGCGACCTCGAACATTTGCACCAACGAAGCCCTCTACGCCCTTGTCGTCACCATTCATCTCTGCCTGCTCGGCAAAGAAGGCTTGCGCGAACTCGCCGCGCAAAATCTCTCCAAATCCCATTTCGCGCGCGGCGTCATGAAACAGATTCCCGGCGTCACGCTTCCCTTCTCCGGGAAAACTTTCAACGAATTCGTCGTCGAATTTCCAAAACCCGTAAGAGAGCTCAACGAGAAATTACTCGCGCAGAAAATCATCGGCCCTCTCGCTCTCGACAAATATTATCCCGGACAGGAAAAGCGCGGACTGATGTGCGTCACGGAAGTCACGCCGCGCGCCGAAATCGAAAGATTCGCTGCGGCCATAAGCAATATCTTGCGCTCCGGCGCATAAGGAGCGGAAGTTTTGAACGAAAAGCACTCAACCACTGACCTGGAAGCGACCGGCAACGGAGTCAAGAAGGCCCGAGGCCACGTCAATCAGAATGAAGGCCTGATTTTCGAGAAGTCGGTCACCGGAAAGCGCGGCATCGAATTCCCTCCGCTTGATGTGCCGAGTATTGACCCGGCGCAGGAGTTGGGCGCGGAGTTTGCGCGCTCCACCGTCGAAGGATTCCCCGAAGTCAGCGAGATCGAAGTCATTCGCCACTTCACGCGCCTCTCCACCTGGAATTACGCCATCGACCTCGGCATGTACCCGCTCGGCTCCTGCACCATGAAATACAATCCGCGCGTCAATGAATTTGTCGCGCGCCTCGACGGTCTCGCCACCGAGCATCCCTCGCAACCCGATTCAGTTTCTCAGGGCTGCCTAAGCATCATGCACGATTTGGAAAAATGCCTCCTCGAAATCACCGGAATGGACGCTGCGTCGCTCGAACCTGTTGCCGGCGCGCAAGGCGAATTGACGGGCCTGCTCCTGATTCGCGCCTATCTCGAAAGCAAAGGTAGCGCGCGCAAAAAAGTTTTGATTCCCGATTCCGCCCACGGCACCAATCCTGCGTCCGTAGTGATTGCCGGCTACGAAGTCGAAAACATCAAATCCAACGAGCGCGGCCAAATCGATATCGCGCACTTCCGCCAGTTCGTCACCGAAGACGTCGCCGCGCTCATGATCACCAATCCCTCAACCCTCGGCGTCTACGAGGAAAACATCGCGGAAATTGCCGCGATCCTTCACGAACGCGGCGCTCTGCTTTACATGGACGGCGCGAACATGAACGCGCTCGCCGGCATCACCCGCCCCGGCGATTTCGGCGTCGACGTGATGCATCTCAATTTGCACAAGACTTTTTCCACGCCCCATGGCGGCGGCGGTCCCGGCGCCGGCCCCGTGCTGATCAAGAAAACCCTCGAACCGTTTTTGCCCGTTCCGGTGGTCCGCGAACACAGCGGCAAGTTCGCCCTCGATTTCAATCGCCCGCAGTCCATCGGTCGCGTTCGCGCCTATTGCGGCAACTTCGGCGTCCTCCTCCGCGCGCTCGCTTACACGCTGGCCTACGGCCCCGGAATCCGGCAAGCCACTGAGGACGCCGTTCTCAACGCCAATTACATTCGTAAGCATCTCGTGGATTTCTACGACCTGCCGTACAACTTGCCTTCCATGCACGAAGTGGTTTTCAGTGACGCGCGGCAGAAAAAGCATGGCGTAAACACGATGGACATCGCCAAGCGCCTCATCGACTACGGCTTTCATCCTTACACGACCGCGTTCCCCCTCATCGTCCCCGGCGCCCTCATGATTGAGCCCACCGAGTCCGAATCAAAAGAAGAATGCGATCTCTTCATTGACGCCATGCGCGCCATCGCCGCCGAAGCGGAAACGAATCCGGAAATGGTGAAGACGGCCCCGCACGCCACCCGCGTCGGCCGCCTCGACGAAGTCGCCGCCGCCCGCAAACCGATTCTCCGCTGGAAGCCGCGCCAGCATCTCGACACGGCGCCGCACAAGATCACAACCACGGTCGTCCCCACAGCGTAGCAAACGCACGGTCCGGCTCGGTCGGCCCGTTTTTAATGCACGGTCGCGCCGGCATCCAATTTGAACGCCGCCAGCGGCGTTAATCAGTCCTCGGCCTGCGAAAGAACGCGATAATCCCCGCTAGGGCGACTCCATAGCACATTCCCGTAGCCAGTAGTTGAACAACATCCACGGCGTGGAATGCCTGGAATCGCGGCCGCTGAGTCAGGCTAAAAAATCCGATAGAGCCGACAAGGATAAGCACAAAAACCGATGCCGCCAGAGATCTCCCCCGTCTCAACATGATTCCTCCTCGATGTTCTAAGCCTTGCAGGTTAGCCCGCAGAAACTATGCTGTCACTCATCCGATGTCAAGCTGAGCTAATCGGTATATACTTCCGCTCTATCGCCAAGCCAAGATCCTGTTGAATGTGACCCATGGACGAAACGCCAATGACGCCGGAAGAAGCCTCCACACTTTCCAGCCACCTGCTCGCGAATTTGCAGCGCGAATCGCAGCTCACTCGAAAAGTGTTTGCCGCCTTGCCCGAAAATCAGACCGGCTATCGCATTCATCCCAAGTCGCGCACGGCCCTCGAACTCGCCTGGCACATTGTCATCATGGAAACCTGGTTTCTCGATTCGATTTTCCAGGGGCAGTTCTACGCCGGCGTCAGCAGTAAAGTCCCGTCCGAAATCAAAACCGCCGCGGACGTAATCGCCTGGTACGACGAGCAGTTCGAGCCCAATTTCAAGAAGGCCTCGAAATTGAGCGGCGAATATTTTGCGCGCCCTCTCTCATTCTTGCGGAAGTTCGATTACCCCGCCGTGATTTATCTCCAGATGATTCTCTCGCACACCATCCATCATCGCGGCCAGTTCGCCGCCTACCTGCGCGCCATGGGCGCTCAGGTGCCCGCAATTTATGGCGGCAGCCTCGACGAGCCCGCCGAAAAATCCGCCGAAGCGTAGCCGGTACTAAATTTTAGTTTTGTATTTTTCCGAATCCTGGACCGTCACTCGTTCGGAAACTGCACCGAAGGATCACCGCGCGGAACGCGCTCTCGATTCGCCCTGTCATCCCGAGCCGCCATGCGGCGAGGGACCTGCTTTGGGCACCTGCGCCCTAACTTGGAAACCGCACCGAGTGAATCACCGCGCGAAACGCGCTGCTGTACGCATCATAATTTTTCTGCGGCGCGATGCAGATTATGTAGAAGAGGCCGTTCGGCCGCAGGGTCGTCACCAACCACTCCGCTTCCGCCCCGCCCGCAACCGAGTCGCCTTGCAAGTAAGTGGAAAGCGCGGCTTGCCCGCCAAGCGTCGCCGATTCCGCTGCGCGCATCACGCTCACTCTTCGATCCGTCTGCTCGAAACTCGCCACGAGCTGCGCATTCGCCTCCTCCAACGTAGGCGCGCGTCCCGAAATATTTTGTGGCGTGAACACGCGGGCAATCACTCCATAAGCCACCGCCGGATTCCCTTGCGAGTCCTTGAGAATGCCGCCCTCCGGAGCGAACGACGCGCCGTCATATCGCGCCCCCGGCTTCCAATTATCCGGATACGCCAACGTAACTTCCCCATTCGAAAATGACGCATACTCCGTCGAAGGCATCACCGGTCCGCCGCTTTCAACCCTGCCATCCGCCGCGATTGGCGGAGGCGGAGGCAGCGATCTCACGTAACGCTTGATCGCTTCGAACTCGCGCGAATCGTGCGTCGCATTCGCCGGCGCGCCGTTCAGCCGGTCAACTTCCTGGTCCACGCGTTCCACGCGCCGCTCCGGACTCGGATGGTCGCTGAAGAATTCCGGCGGTTGCGGTAGTTTTGCGAGCTTCTCATAAAAGTCCGCCATGGCCTGCGGATCGTATCCCGCGTCGTGGAGAATTTGCGCGCCCACAATGTCCGCCTGGCTTTCCTCCGTGCGCGACATTTTCAAAAACGCCATCGGGACGCCAACGCCCCCGAGCAATCGCTCCGTCAGCGAAGCGGCGATATTGCCGCCAACCAGCGCGCCAACAGCGCCGAGCCCCGCCTCCGCGCCGTACGCCTTCGTCACCTGATTCGTGGTATGCCGCAGCGCCACGTGCGCAGTCTCATGAGCCATCACAGCCGCGAGTTGCGCCTCATCGTCCGCATTTTCAATCACGCCGCGATAGATGTAAACGAACCCGCCCGGCAGCGCGAACGCATTAATCGTCTCGCTGTTGATGCACCGGTATTGATATGGATATTTATACCCGGGCGCGTGGGCCGCCAGGCGCGTGCCTAGCCTCTGCAAATATTCGTCAACGCGCTTGCTCTTCAGCAGCGGAAATTGCCGTGGCACTTGCTTCGATACTCTTTTCCCCAGCTCAATATCCTGCGCGGGAGAAAATAGGTTAAAGCCGGGATGAATCACCGTGCGGTGGTGGGAATGGCCTGCCTGCGAAAACGCCCGCGGCGCAAAAGCCGTCGCAAGCACCAAGACAAAGCCCGACAAAATACTTCGCGCCGCAGCCGCTTTCGTTCCGCCAGTAAGACGAACTGCGCCCCTACGCATTCCTTTTATCGCCTCTCCGCAGACGGCAATTTCCCAATAGCAACAGTTACAATCAGGACGTCAGTGGCTTGGATGGCGTAATCCCGCGGAAGGTTTCGGAGGTAATCGACTTGCACGCGCAAGTTCGGGCAAATTGGGAACCGTGCGTTAGTGCGGAAACGAATGTCTCAGGAAGCAAATGCCTAAAGCCTGCGCAACCCCAACTACAGGCTGATAGAAGTCACGTCCGGGGCACGTCTTCCGCCGTGACGTAAAGTGGCACAAAGCCCGAAATCGACGCGGCCTTATCCACTAAGGTCCGTAGTAATTGACTCGCCTCGCGACTCTTTACCCCGCAGGTCGCAAGCCCTGGCGTCGCTACTATGCGAGCTCTTTCCTCGTCCTCCGCGCGCGCCCTTCCTCGGACGGTGCAGCCTGATGCGCCGCTGGACGCAAAGTCCGCGCCACTGCGGGCAAAGCCTCGACCGTTACCGGAACCGGCGCGGCAGGAATTTCGCGGCCGTGGCCGTCTTCGTCGGCCGCCGCGGCAGCAGCGAGTCCAGGCGTCGGCGCTTCGACTGTCACCAACGCGCCTTCGGCCTCCTTCCAAAACAACAGGCAATTCCCGCTCGCGTCCCAATCAATCGATAAAACATCGCCCAGATGTATCTGATCCGTCGCCAGCAAACTCGCAAGCGGGTACACAAGGTAGCGTTCGATCGCGCGTTTCAAATGCCGCGCCCCATATTTCAGGTCCGTGCCTTCCTTCAACAGAAATTCCCGTGCCGGCTGCGTCACGCGGAACAGGAACTTGCCTTTCGCCGTCTCCAGCACCCGCTGCTGCACCATCCCCAACTCGATGTCCAGTATCTGTTCGAGCTGCTGTTCACGCAGCGGATGAAAAACCACCACTTTGTCGAGCCGGTTCATGAACTCGGGCGAGAACTTGCGCTTCGCCGCGTCCGCTGCCGTGCGCTCGATTTTCTGCTCGAGACGCGCCGGAGTGTCTGCCGCGTTCATGGGCGCAAACCCCAGCTTCCCGGTCATCAGTTCCGTGATCTCTGATCCGCCCAGGTTCGACGTAAGGAAAATCATCGTCTGCGACAAATCGACGCGCCGGTTGTCCCCCAAAGTCAGCGTCGCCTTGTCCAGAATCCCCAGTAGCAACTGCCACAGCGCATCCGACGCTTTCTCGATCTCGTCGAACAGCAAGAATGACAGCTTGATTTTCTCCGTGTGATATTGCGCCAGCGCCTCTTGCGTAATCAGCGGATGCGTTTCGCGGTGCCCCAGATATCCCGGAGGCGAACCAATTAATTTCGCGATTTCGTGCGAATGTTGGAACTCCGCGCAATCCACTTTGATTACCGCGCGGGGATCGCCGAATATCACTTCCGCGGTAGCTTCCACCACGCGCGTTTTGCCCGCGCCCGTGGGCCCGAGGAACAACAAATTCCCTACCGGACGCCCCGGCGAGTTCAATCCCGCCCGGAATACTTGATACAGGTCCACCACCGACTGTACCGCTTCTTCCTGGCCCACAATCTTGCGCCGTAATGCCGTCTCGAATTCCCGAGACTCTCGGCTGCGTTGCGTGGGATCCAAATGTTGTGCCCGGGTCATGGTATTTCTCCCCCCTACCGGTATCTCCGGTCCCCTTCGAAAACGCGCGGTCTGACGCGCTCGAACTGCTCCAGCTTGATGTCCACCGTGGACCGTAACAGCCTCAACTGTGTCACCAGATCACGTCCGGAATTCCCGTGGTCCGGCAGCAACAGCAGCGGCGGCGAAAGATCCGCCAAATCCAGATTGAGCAGCCGCAAGGAATTCAATAGCTGTTTCACATAGGGAGACCCCGGATCGAACAGCTCCACCCGGCTGTTCACATCCTCCCTCACCCGCGACCAATCCAATTCCAGCATGGGGTGGTTGCGAGACACCTCGCGCACCACGTCGTCCGTGATACGCGGCCGTTCCCCCAGCCGGGCCAGGTAAAGCTGTTCCACTTTCCCGCGGCGGCGCACGTTGTGCACCAGGTAATAGGAGTTTCCCTTGCGCCGCACGAACGCCACAGTTGCCCCCCCTAAATCCTTTCAATATGCCGTAGTGTAGGTTCTGTCCACTACGCCGTCAATGGTATGATGCCTTCTCTGTTCCAGGGTTGCACCGTATCGGTAATTAGCAAGGAAGCGTCAAAAATGGCATGAGCTGCGCAGGAATTTTCGGCAGAGTTCGGAACCGGCGAAGCGAATCCGCGCATCAGGTGGACTTCGCCTCTACTAATTAGATGCGCGTTTTTTGAAAAGCATTCTGAATATTCATTCAGGACATTGACAGTCCTATTACTTCCGGCGGAAAGGTTCGGCGTCGCATGGCAAAAAATACCGGCGGCTGGAACAAAGTTTACGACCTTGTAAAGCGTATCCCGCGCGGTCGTGTGGTTACTTACGGCCAGCTTGCGCAAATGCTTCATTTGCCCGGCGGAGCCCGCACCGCAGGTTACGCCATCGCGGGTTGCCCCTCAGGGCAAGGCATTCCGTGGCACCGTGTGGTGGGAGCAGGCGGCAAGCTCTTGCCCCGCGAACCGTATGGCAGCAAGCAACGCCGGCTTCTTGAAAGCGAAGGAACTCACTTCGCCGGCATGTCTGTTGACATGGCCGCGCATCAATGGCGTCCAACCCAATCAGCAAAGGGCCGGCCAAAACCGCGCCCAAAAAACTCGCAAAAACAGAAGCACCCGAAACCAGGTTCGCGCAAACGGCGCCCGGTGTGATAAAAAATAGCTTCAATCAACTCGCCACTTGAAATCGCGACGAACTAAGCCCATGGCACAACCAGTCATCCAGGTCGAAGGCCTCTACAAGAACTACGGCGCGGTCGAGGCTTTGCGCGGAGTCACTTTCGAAGTCCAGGAAGGCGAACTCTTCGGCCTCCTCGGCCCAAACGGAGCCGGCAAAACTTCCACGATTGAAATTCTAGAAGGTCTCCGCACGCCCGATCGCGGCACGGTCCGCGTTTGCGGCCTCGATCCCCAGAGAAGCGCCGTCGAAATGAAACATGTGCTTGGCGCCGCTCTGCAATCCACTTCCCTTCCGGACAAGATGCGCGTCGAGGAAACGCTCGAAATGTTCGCGCATTTCTACCGCAATCCACGCGACACAAAAGAGCTCCTGAAACGTTTTCAGCTCGAAGAAAAGCGCAATGCCTTCTACAACCAGCTCTCCGGCGGACAAAAACAGCGCCTCGCGCTCGCCCTCGCGCTTGTAAATAATCCGCGCGCCATTTTCCTCGACGAGCCGACCGCCGGCCTTGACCCGCAAGTCCGCCGCGAGATTTACGACACCTTGGAAGAATTAAAAAAAGAAAAGAAAACGATTCTCTTGACCACTCACTATATCGAAGAGGCCGAGCGCCTCTGCGACCGCGTCGCCATCATTGATTACGGCCGCGTCATGGCCCTCGGCACGCCCCGCGAACTCAAGCAGCGCTCCGCCGGCACCACGCGCATCGAAGTCCGCCTCAGCCAGTCGCCTCTCGATGGCGCGCTAAGCAAACTCGATGGCGTCACCGATTGCCGTAAACTGGAAGACACGTTTCTTTTGCATTCGAGCAAGCCCACCCAAACGATTGTCGCTTTGGTCAAGCACTTGGAGGCGGAAGGCGTCGAACTGCAGGGCCTCGAGATGTTTTCGCCCTCACTCGAGGACGTCTTCCTCGAATTAACGGGCCGCCGCCTGCGCGACTGATCTCGTGTAGCTCAGGTCCCGTCGGGCCCCTGGCCCGACTGACCTGAGGCCTTTTGCTCGGAATATCGATGATTGGAATATTGATGGTTGGAATAGCGAATCTGTGAGGAGATTGCCCGGTGGTAAATCAAACCTGGACGCTTTCGAAGATGCGCATGCGGCTCGCGGTCCGCAGCCGCACCTTCCTGTTTTTCAGCATGGCGATGCCCGTCGGCTTCCTCTTCGGCTACATCATTTTTTTCGGCCGCGGCAATGTCGCGATCATACCTTATCTCCTCGGAGCGGTTCTCACCGTCACGGTCATGGGAGCGTTCTGGGGTCTCAGCATGCAATTGGTGATGTTTCGCGAACAGGGAATCCTGCGCCGTTTCCACCTGGCCCCGATCGGCCCCGGTGCAATGCTTGCATCGAGCATCATTTCGAATTATTTTCTCGTTTTCCCGACGGTGATTCTCGAGTTCCTCATCTGCCGTTTTGTTTTTCACATGCCCACGTGGGGTAATTTGTTGGCTGTCTTCTTCTTGGTTTCCATTGGCGCGGTCGCGTTTTCCGCGATGGGACTCATCGTCGCCAGCGTCACAAATGATATGCAGGAAACCACAGTCATCAACAACATTATCTGGTCGCTGTTCCTGTTCCTCTCCGGAGCCACCATCCCTCTCGCCTTCATGCCCGGCTGGGTGCAGAAAGTCACTTTGTTCCTGCCAGCGACGTATCTCGCGACGGGCCTCGAAGGCGCCATGCTCCATGCCGCGGGAGGCCGCGAAGTTATCGAAGACATCGTCGCGCTCGCGGTTAGCCTCATTCTCGCGTTTGTGATCTCTTGCCAGCTTTTCCGCTGGGAGCCCGAAGAGAAAATTCGCGGGAAAGCCAAATTGTGGGCCACCGCCGCCCTGATCCCATTCCTCCTTCTGGGAAGTTGGGAAGTGCTTCGCGGCCACCGCCTCCAGGAAATACGCAACGATTTCCAGATGATGCAGCAGCACAGTATGCCCGTCCGGTCGTCAGTGGCTCCGAACGTCTCCGCCGCTCCCGCATCTCATCCCGAAAAGGCAACGGCGACACATCCACCCGAATAAACCGCTCGCATCCCAAGTTCAACTCTTCGCCGACTCAAGGCTTTCCTACTGCTTTTCAACTTTCTGCGCGAATAAAATCACGTGCCCCGCCGGATCCTTAACACCCATCTCTCTCATCCCGTAAAATGTCGTGCGCATGGGAATCGCCGGCTCAATTCCTGCTGTCGCGCGGATCACCGCGTCAAGATCGTTCACCTCGATGTATAGAAACGACGGCCCTTTGCGCACCAGCGGCCCAGTTGAGGCATTGTCTTTATCGGCGCTCGCGTACGACTGATACATCAGCTCGACTCCGTCCTTCTCCAGAATCGCAAAGCCCAGCGTGTTTCCCTCCGGCACCTCCGCCGTTTTCTGAAACCCCAGCCGTTCCGTCCAAAACTTGACGCACGGCTCAATATTTGCTGCAAACAATACCGGCGTAATCCGCGTAACCTTCATCGTTTTCTCCTTTTCATTGTGTGTCTGTGAATGGGCTGCGTTCACTGCAAACAACAGCAGTGCCACTAGAACCGCGGCGAATTTCATATTGACTCTCCTTTGCACTTATACTAGTCTAATTAAGACTAGATAGCTTTTACCGCAGCTCCTGCTATCCTGTCAACACCAATTGTCAGGAGATTCGCAAATGAACGATGCGTACACGGAATTCCAGCAGATCATCTCCGTCGGCCCAGCCATCGAACGTGATTTTCACCTGCTCGGTATCCGAACTGTCCGGCAGCTCGCGCAACGAAATCCCCGCAAAATGTACGAGCAGCTTTGCCGCCTGACCGGCCGGCGTCAGGACATTTGCTGCCTGGATGTTTTCCGCGCCGCGGTGGCCCAGGCACGCGATCCGCTCCTGCCCGCCGAACAATGTCAGTGGTGGTATTGGAGCCGCAAACGAAGGGTCGAGGATGCCGCGAAAGCGCGTTGAGAACCTGACCACGCCTGATCTCGTGCTGCTCAGCTTGCTCGCTGAAACGCCCATGCACGGCTATCAAGCCAATGCCGAGCTCGAGCGCCGTCAGGTGCGCGATTGGGCTTCCATTTCGCGCCCGCAGGTTTACTATTCCTTGGACAAGCTCGCGCGCCTGAAACTCATTCGGCCCGTCGCCGGCAAGAATCCCGCCGAAGGTCCCGAGCGCCGCGTCTTCCAGACCACAAAACGCGGTATCGCTGCCTTAAGCGGCGCCCTCGCGCGCCCTGACTGGACATCTGTTCGTGAGCGCCCTCTCTTCCTCACTTGGATGGCGCTTTCGTGGCAGGCGCGCCCGAGCATCTACGAGCGTCAGCTCAATCGGCGCATGGAATTTCTCAACTGCGAATTGGTCCGCGAAAACAGAACTCTCGCTGCTGTGCGTCGCGAAGTCGGCCACGATTTCCACGAGGCCGTCTGGATGATTTCGCTGGTCATCGAACAGTTTCAAACCGAATTGCGCTGGCTCCGCAAACTTAAACGCGAAGCCAAATCGCGCGCCCGCGCAAAGCATCCGCAGCTCGTCTCCCAATAATCCGTGGTCGGTCCGCTGAAGTACCGCGCCTCATTTGCATCGGCCCGGCTATCTGCCGCATCAATGTCCTTGTACTTTGTAATTTCGAGTCGCAGGCCTTTGTAGCCGGCCCAAAATAGGCTTGCAATATCGGAGGCTCCCATGAACATCGCAATCTTCGGCGCAGGTAACGTAGGCAGCGCGCTCGGCAAAGGCTGGGCCGCAAAAGGTCATTCCGTTTATTTCGGCGTACCCGAACCTCAAAGCGAAAAAATGCGCGCGCTCGTTAAATCCGTCGGCGCCAATGCACGCGCTGGCTCTGTGAAAGACGCCGCCACAAACGCCGACGTCATCGTCCTCGCGACACCCTGGCCCGCAACCCACGACGCCATCCTCGCCGCCGGCAAGCTCGACGGCAAAATCGTCATCGACTGCACCAATCCCCTCAAGCCCGATCTTTCCGGCTTGGTCCTCGGCCAAACCACGTCCGCCGCCGAGCAAGTCGCGCAATGGGCCCCCGGCGCGCGTGTCGTGAAAGCCTTCAACACCACCGGCGCGGGAAACATGGCTAACCCGCGCTACGACGGCAAAGAAATCACCATGTGCATCGCGGGAGACGACGCGCAAGCCAAATCCACCGTCATGCAACTCGCGCGCGACCTCGGTTTCGACCCCGTCGACGCGGGCCCGCTTCAAAACGCGCGCCTCCTCGAACCCTTCGCCATGCTTTGGATTTATCTCGCGGTCAAGCAGGGCCTCGGCTCCGACATCGCCTTCCAACTGTTGCGCCGATGACGCGCGTCACCAAAGAGCGGCCGTCCAAATTGGACGGAACGCTCCTCCGTGGCGAATGATTTCGCTTCACCGCCCGTCAAAATTCCGTATGCTATAATGCGCACGTTCGCTGGATCACTTCAAAACGCGCCGCGGGGAGCACCAATGAGCCTGACCAAAACCGATAAAATCTGGCACAACGGCAAGCTGATTAACTGGGACGACGCGCAGATCCACGTCATTTCCCATGTCGTCAGTTACGGCTCAGCGGTTTTCGAAGGCATTCGCTGCTACAAAACAACTCAAGGTCCCGCCGTCTTTCGTCTCCGCGAGCACATGGAACGCCTCCGCGACTCCGCCCACATCTACCGCATGGATTTTCCTTTTTCCGTCGAAGACACTTGCCAGGCGGCTCTGGAACTCGTTCGCGCCAATCGCATGGATGCCTGTTATATTCGCCCCATCGTCCTTCGCGGCTATGGCGAAGCGGGCGTCAATCCCTATTCCGTTCCCATCGAAGTCTACATGGCCTGCTGGAATTGGGGCCGTTATCTCGGCGAAGAAGCCATCAAGTCTGGCGTGGACGTTTGCGTCTCGTCATGGAACCGTTCCGCGCCGAACACCCTCCCGCAAATGTCCAAAGCGGCCGCGAATTACATGAATTCGCAGCTCATTCGCATGGAAGCTATGGCCAATGGCTACGTGGAAGGAATCGCTCTCGATGTCAACGGCTACGTCAGCGAAGGCTCCGGCGAGAATCTTTTTATCGTGCACCACGGCAAAGTGCTCACGCCACCGCTCGCGAATTGCGTTCTCCCCGGCATCACTCGCGACACAATGATGACTCTCTGCCATGAGATGGGCATTCCCGCCTCCGAGCAGATGATTCCCCGCGAGATGCTTTACATCGCCGACGAAGTCTTCTTCGCCGGAACAGCCGTCGAAGTCACGCCCGTCCGTTCCATCGACAAAATAAAAGTCGGCAACGGCGCGCGCGGCCCCATCACCAAAAAACTCCAGGACGAATTTTACGCCATCACCGGCGGCACAAAGGAAGACCGCCACGGCTGGCTCACCCCCGTCCCGGCTCCTGCCACCGTCGCCGTCCGCTAACCGGCTAAGCGCGCGCCGCTAAACAGCTTCGTCCGAGGACTACCCGCCCGCGCCGCTAAATAGAATTGTCATTCGGAGAAGGATGCGACCAGCATCCGACCAGGAACCTGCTTCTCGATCCACCACCCGCTAGCGCCGCTAAACAGATTTGTCATTCCGAGAAGGATGCGACCAGCATCCGACGAGGAACCCGCTGTTCGACTTCCCGCTAGCCCCTCGCGCCGCTAAACAGCTTTGTCATTCCGAGAAGGATGCGGCCAACATCGACGAGGAACCTGCTTCTCGATCTCCCGCTACCCCCTCGCGCCGCTTCTTCAATTGCGCCGCTGCCCAAATTCCATATAATGCGGCCTACTCATGCCAATCGTCACTTTCTTGAGGGGCGTCAACGTAGGCGGCCACAGAACTTTCCGTCCGAGTCTTCTCGCCAATCAACTGAGCCACTTCGGCGCGCTCAATATTGGCGCTGCCGGTACATTTGTCATCCGCAAGCCAGTCAGCCAAGCGCTCCTACGCTCCGAATTGTTGAAGCGTCTGCCATTTCACGCCGAAGTGATGATGTGCACGGGCCGGGAGCTGATCGCAGCCACCTCGATCAACCCATTCGATGGCGAACCGCTCCGCGACGGCATCGTCCATTTCGTCAGCATCCTGACAAAACGGCCCCGCGCCTTTCCCTCGATTCCTTTTTGCATACCAAACAGCGGCAGGTGGTTCGTTAGAATCCTCTCAAGACACGGCCGATTTGTTTTCGGTTGTTATCGCCGCGAAATGAAGGTCCTTGGCCATCTTGGCTCCATGGACAAGCTGTTCGGGGTGCCAGGCACGATCCGCAACTGGAATACGATCAGCCAGGTTCTCAAGATCCTGGAGCAGACCTAGCGCGAAGGGCTTGTCCTTCGCGTTTCTCAATTATCGCCAGGATTCACGGCTTTAAACGCTACCGCCGCCACGGCTCCGCCCGCAAAATTCGCCACCAAATAAATCCAGATGCTCGACCACGCCGACAATCCCATAATCGAGATTCCCACTGCGACTCCCGGATTGAATACTCCGCCAGAGATACTCCCGACCGCGTAGGCTCCGGCTGTCACCGTGAACCCGATGGCTAGCCCGTAGAACGAGTTGCCTGCGGTACCTTTCGCCGTGGCCGTATTCAACATCACAAAAACCAGCGCGAACGTGAACAAAAACTCCGCCAGAAGCGCCGGCAATATCGCCAGATGCATCGGCACCACTTCGACCCCGGCCTTCAAATACCTTACCGCAAGGGCCGCAAGTATCGCGCCAACGATCTGAAAAATCATGTACCCCGCGACATCTTTCGTCTCGATTTTTCCTCTCAGCCACACGCCCAGTGTAATCGCCGGGTTATAGTGCGCCCCGGAGACGTGCCCTCCGGCGAATATCATCACCATCAGTACCGCTCCGATGGCCAGTGGCGCTAGCGTCCCGCCTGCGTTTCCCACCACCGTGCACCCAACTGTGAATACCAGGAAAAACGTCCCTATCAATTCGGTGATGTACTTGTTCATCCAGATTCCTCCCGACTGCGAATTTACCCGGCTGCAGTGCCGGTTTCGCTGCGCAAGATATCACGGAACGCAACAATTCTCGCAGCGGCGTCGGCCGTTGGTGGTGGGTCAGTTTGAATTTTCTTAATCGTGACAAAAAGAGTCAAAATTCAAACTGACCCATTACCCGGCAGTTTGGGCATTCTCAATCAACCGCCGAATTCCGGTCGCGCCTGCAACTCTTCGCTCAACCCGCTTCGGGATTTCGCGCCGTCCTGCTAGAATCGCGGGCCTGTCCGCCTCGGCGGACTTGCTACAATCGGGCTGAGCCTCGGGAGGAACGTGTACCGCATCTGGCAAAGATTGCTCGCCGAATTCATCGGCACATTCTTCTTCGTGTTTTTCTCCGTCGGCGCAATCTGTATCGACGAAGGCTCGCGCGTCGGCGGAGCCGCCGGCCTGGGCTCAATCGGCATCGCCCTCGTCCGCGGCCTGACGTTTGCAATTTTAATTTGCGCGCTTGTCCATGTCTCCGGCTCGCATTTCAACCCGGCCATCACCATCGGTTGCTGGGTCACGCGAAAAATCGGCTCAATCACCGCGCTGTTTTATTGCATATCGCAGATTCTCGGCGCCATTGTCGCCACTTACACCGTCGCGCGCTTTGTGCCCGAGCAGACTTGGCGCCCGGTGTTAATGGGAACCCCAGACCTCGCTGCCGGTTTTTCCCGCACGCAAGGCATTCTTCTCGAAGGACTCCTGACGCTTTTCCTCGTTTTTGTTTTCTTCGGTGCCGTCGCCGAAGCAAAGGATTCCCTCGCCCGTTTCGGCGGCTTCGCGGCGGGACTCGCGCTTTTCGTCGGCGTCATCATCGGCGCCGCGTACACAGGCGCGTCCATGAATCCGGCCATGGCACTCGCCTCCGCGTTCGTCGCGCATCATTGGAACAATCACGGTGTCTACTGGGCGGGACCATTGCTCGGCGGAGTGCTCGGCGCGTGGCTGTACCACATTCTTTTCGCCCGCGAGCCCTGATTCTTTTTCGCCACTGCCTTTCGTCATAGCAACCTTGCCGCGTTTAGCTAACGGTTTGCGTCAGGGCACGGCTTTAGCCGTGCCGAAAACACCCCTACTTGACGCGGCTTTAGCCGCTGAGGCCTTCTCTTCTGAGTCGCACTCCGACTTTGCGATCCGAACGTGCTAGTCATTTTGCCTTTCCGTCCACCATCAAGCCTCCAAGCATCCACTCAATCGACTTGTTGCATTCCAGGCAATCGCCCCTCGACGGGTGATTGCCCCCTCCCATTTCGCATGCTAGCTTCATCGCATCTACTAAAAAGAGGAATTCAGCGATGGCCGTTGCGATTGATGATCTCTTGCGCCGTGCAGTCGAAAACAAAGCCTCCGACTTGCATCTGAAAGTCGGCAACCATCCCTATCTGCGCGTCGACGGCATCCTGCAGCCCGTCGCCGACGTGCCTCGCATCACGCCGGAAGAAATGCTCTCCATGGCCTTCAGCATGATGACCAACCGGCAAAAACAGAAGTTCAAAGAGACCGCCGAGCTCGATATGGCCTACGGAGTCGCCGGCCTTGGCCGCTTCCGCGTCAACGTTTTTCAGCAGCGCGGCAACGTCGGCATGGTCCTGCGCGTGATTCCCACGAAAATTCGCACCATCGAGGAATTGAATCTCCCGCCGGTCATCGACAAAATTTGCGAAGAACAACGCGGCCTCGTCCTCGTGACCGGAACCACCGGTTCCGGCAAGTCGACCAGCCTGGCGGCCATGATCGACCGCATCAATTCGATCCGTCCCGAGCACATCATCACCATCGAAGACCCCATCGAGTATC
>DASZCH010000095.1:0-34478 GCA_035943235.1 Candidatus Acidiferrales bacterium | reverse complement strand
GTAAAATACCAGGAGTAGGCGTTCGGCGAGAGGAGCAGGATAGCGCCGAAAATTAAATAGGCCGCACGCTCGGGTTCCAGGCGACGCGCGGCGGCCCACAGGGCAAGCGCGGCAACGATTCCGACGCCTATTCCGGATGCCCAATCGGCGGTGCCGCTGAAAGCCTTCAGGACAGAAAACAGGCTGGCATTGTTGTCTTGCCAGTGCGCCGAAAAGTAAGCCATGGTGGACGGAATCTGCGCCCAAGCAGCCCGGTAAGGCCAAAAACACAGTCCAGCGAGGGCCGCAGAAGCACATCCCGCCACCCAAGAAACTCCGGAACGCGGCCAGCCCGCGCGGCGCAGCCACACGGGGAAGAGCAGTACAGGGAACACCTTCAAGAGGGTCGCGACGGCGAGCAGAAACGTTGACACGCCTATCCGTGACCGTATAATTAAGACAGCCGCCACCAGCGCGGCCAGGGCCAACGCGTCACTGTGACCCGTGCCCGCGAATTCGACCACGACGAGCGGATTCCAGGCGTAAATGGCCAGACGGAAGTTCCTGTGACTGCTTGAACCCAGACAACCAGCCAGAAGGAAAACGGTCAGCAAGTCCGCCAGAAAAAACGGCAGTTTGAAGGCTACATTGCCCGGCAAAAATCGGGCTGTGGCGCGGAAAACCAGCTCAGCGAGCGGCGGATAAATGTTGGGCATATCATGCGCAGATAGGGGATGGCCCAGAGGAGTCTGGCGAGCGCCAATGTTCAAAGTATCGGGCTTCACCAGGTAAGGGTTATACTCGGCGAGCTGAATTTGGCCGTCCCAGTGGTAGCGATAAGGATCGCTCGAAAGACTCGGCACTAGCGGTAGCAGCGTCAGGCGGAACAGCATGGCGCCGAGGAGAATCACCCAGAGCGTGGCGCGGCGCTCGGGCAGATGTTCGAGAGCGTATAGGATAACGAAGTAGATGACGCCGACGCCCAGGCCGGTGGCGATGGTTCCGATTACATGAACTTCCAGATTGCCGAAGTGATACAGAATGCCGAATAGGATTTCGAGGACGATGAGTGCCGCAATAGCGACGGCCGTTTGCGAGCGAGGCGAAGCTGCCGCCGCCCGGCCCCTGATTTCCGCGCGAATGCTCATGCGAGGGTGAAGACGAAGTGGACTTTCATTCCATGTGGGCAATGATGATAGCGGTCGCCACGAATCCGGTGGCGGACTATCTCCGCAAACTCACCAATCGCACCTTCAGCGGCATCTATCAACCGAATTCCTTTGACCTATTGATGATGATTCCTTACTTCGTCGTGCTGGGCGTCCTGGCCGCGTATGGAATCTACCGCTACGTGCTGGTTTATAATTTTTATCATTACCGCCATAACGTGCCGGGCCCGCCGCCGCCGGTGAAAGAATGGCCCAAGGTTACCACACAGCTTCCGATCTACAACGAGCGCTACGTGGTCGAGCGCCTTGTCGACTCTATCGCGCAGTTCGATTATCCGCGCGAAAAGCTCGACATTCAGTTGCTCGATGACTCCACGGACGAAACGCAGCAAATCGCGCGCGCGTGCGTCGAGCGCCATCAGCAACTCGGCGTGCCAATCACGTATATCCATCGCGAGAACCGGATCGGCTACAAGGCTGGCGCCCTCCAGGAAGGGTTGAAATCGGCGCAGGGCGAATTTGTCGCTATTTTTGACGCGGATTTTTTGCCTCCAGCGGATTTCTTGACCCGCACCGTCCCCTATTTCGCGGATCCAAAGCTCGGCATGGTCCAGACGCGCTGGAGCTACATCAATCGCAATTATTCGGCGCTGACGGAGGCGGAGGCGATTCTGCTCGATGGGCATTTCGTGATCGAGCATGGCGCGCGCTACCGCCGCGGCTCGTTTTTTAACTTCAACGGGACGGGCGGAGTCTGGCGGCGCACCGCGATCGACGATTCAGGAGGCTGGCAGCACGACACACTGACGGAAGACACGGACCTCTCCTACCGCGCGCAGCTTCGCGGTTGGCGTTTCCTCTATCTCCCCGATGTGGATTGCCCGTCGGAATTGCCCGTGGAAATGAACGCCTTCAAATCGCAGCAAGCCCGCTGGGCGAAGGGTTTGATCCAGACGGCGATCAAAATTCTGCCGCGCGTTTTGAGGTCGGACGAGCCCGGTTTCGTTAAGGCAGAAGCCTGTTTCCATCTTACGGCCAACATCAGCTATCCCTTGATGGTGCTGCTCTCGGTAATTTTGTTGCCCGCGATGATTGTGCGCTTCTATCAGGGATGGCTTCAGATGTGCCTGATCGATTTGCCGCTGTTTCTCGCTTCCACATGCTCGATTTCGAGCTTCTACTTGGCATCGCAACAGGTTCTTTATCCAAAGACATGGTGGCGCGCAATTTTCTATCTGCCGTTCGTGATGGCGATCGGAATCGGGCTTTCGGTGCGCAACGCCGTGGCCGTCATCGAAGCTCTCGCCGGCAAGCAATCGGAGTTTGTGCGCACGCCAAAGTACCGCATCGAAGGGCAAGAACGGGGCATCCCGCTCAAGCGAAAATATCGCAATCGCGTGGGATGGATTCCCTATGCCGAAGTGTTCCTCGGATTGTATTTCGCGGCGACGATTGTTTACGCCGTACAAAACGAGAATTACGTCACCATTCCCTTCTTGGTGCTTTTCGTATGGGGCTACCTTTATACGGGTCTGATGTCCCTCGGTCAGGGCGCGCTGGAGCGTTTTCGGCTCAGTCGCGCATCCGAGGTCGCGGAGATTCGCCCTGCCGCTACCGGCGTTCCCGGCTTCTAGAATTGCTGGTGCATCCGTTGCCACCGCAAATCCCAGGCGCGGGTAATGTCTCAGTTTGCATTATCCGCCCTGCGCGGAAAGCGGACCTGTGGTTATTGGTCACGCCGACAACGCACCGCGCAAATCACCCCCCGACCTCAATCCTGTGCGATGTCGGCTTGAGCTATTCTGAAGAACCTGAGAATGGAGGTCTTGTAGCATGGCAAAGCTCGTGTATGGATTGAACCAGTCTCTCGACGGCTACGTCGACCACATGAAAATAGGGCCACCCGATCCCTCGCTATCTCGTCACTTCTTCGAGTTGGTGCGCGGCTTGACGGGCGTTCTGTACGGTCGCCGCATGTACGAGATCATGCGTTATTGGGATGATGATCTTCCGGATTGGGACGCGCAGGACCGCGACTTCGCGGCCGTGTGGCGGAGCCAGCGGAAGTGGATTGTGTCGCGCTCGTTGAAGTCGGTCGGCCCCAACGCCACACTCATCGCGGGTGACTTCGAGCAGGCGATACGCGGGCTGAAGGCTCAGTTGGATGGGGAGATCGACGTTGCCGGACCAAACCTGGCCGGGAGCCTCACCAATCTTGGGCTGATTGATGAGTATCGACTCTACCTCCATCCCATCGTGCTTGGTCGTGGCACACCGTTCTTCGCCGGCCCCCGGCCTCGCCTTCGCCTTGTGGCCAGCGATCGAATCGGCGAGGACGTGATTCGGTTGACGTACGTTCCTGCTTAAGCGCGCGACTCACACGACAAACTGCGCCGACTCGTCAGGTCCGCTTGGGGTCGAAACCCTAATTTCAAACTGAGACACTGCCCAGGCACGGCCATGTTTGGCGCTGCATCTAGGATTATGGTACCGTGATTGCTCAAGGCACATTTTCCGGGCTCGAGATGTCTCATAGCTCGGCGGGAGGAACGCCCATGGACGATAAGCGTAAGAAAAAAAAAGAAGAGAATCCCTCCGATGAAAAAGCGACCGTTACGCTTGCCGGAGTTGTGGAAAAAATTATCCCTCCGATAGACCCTCGTGAGCCGGAAAAGGCCCAGATTGCCATTGAAGGAGCTGATGATTTATACCGTGAAATTCGGGTCGAAAATGTTTTTAAAGATCCAAAGGGTAAGGATGTCAGCGTCGAGCCAGGCGCCGCAGTCGACGTGACGATTGAAGCCGAGCCCGAGGCTACGCGTCCAAAGAAACCTTAAAGATCACCGAACTGAACTTCCTCTCCCTGCCGGTTCTCATTCGCCGCCGTGCTCCAAGATGCACCTTTCGTTGACCGTTTGCTGCGCCGCCCGCTATAATTGAACCTCAACGAACGGCCAGCGACGGGACGACCTGCCGGAAGATTCGCCTGCAGAAGAATCCCATAAAAGAATCAGGAGCAACCGATGGTAAAAGCGACACAACTGCGCCCCGGCATGATTATCCAGCACCAAGGGGATCTTTACACCGTTTTCAGCGTCGAGCACAGGACGCCGGGAAACAAGCGCGGCTCGATGCAAACGAAGATGCGCAGCCTGCGCACCGGTTCGATTGTGGATTACCGATTCCGCGCGGAGGAATTCATCGAGCGCGCCATCATGGACGAGATAGAGTTCGAGTTTCTCTATGGCGACACGTCGGGCTATTACTTCATGAACTCGCAAACATACGAACAGCTCTCTCTCGACAAGGAAATTCTGGGCGACGTGGTCGATTATCTCATTCCGAACTTGCAAGTGCACATCGAGTTTTACGAGGGGAAACCGATGGGCGTCCTGCTACCCGATACAGTCGATCTCACTGTGACGGCGACCGAGCCTACGGTGCAGAAGGCAACAGCGAGCGCGGTGGGCAAGCCGGCTACACTCGAAACAGGGCTCGTGATTAACGTCCCGCCATTCGTAAACAATGGCGACAAGGTGAAAGTGGATACATCCGAAGGGCGCTACATCCAGCGCGTCTAGCTTTCCTCGTGTGAAATCTCGGCACGCGCGTGGAATTCTTTCGCCGGCGTTCAGTTCGGTGCGGCTGAAGATTTCTTCCCGAAAACGCGCGCGAAGATAGCATCTACGGATTTCAACTGCCTGCCCAGATCGAATGTTTGCTGAAGCGCTTTCGTATCGAGAATTTTCGTAATGTGGGGATCTGCAGCCACGCGGTCCCGGAAACTCGATTCCGATTCCCATGCCGCCATGGCGTGAGCTTGCACCCATTTATAAGCATCCTCGCGCGGCGCGCCGTGCTCCACCAAATCCTGCAGGAGCTGGCCCGAAAAAACGAGACCCTGCGTCGACTCTAGATTTCGTTTCATGCGCTCCGGGAAAACTTTCATGTTGCCCACGATTTCCGCCATGCGATGCAGCATGTAATCCACCAGAATTGTGGAGTCAGGCAGAATGATGCGTTCGACCGAACTGTGGGAAATATCACGCTCATGCCACAACGCGATATTTTCCATTGCCGCAACGCAGTTCGCGCGCACCACGCGTGCAAGTCCGCAAATCTGTTCGCAGCCGACCGGATTGCGCTTGTGCGGCATGGCTGAACTGCCGCGCTGGCCGCCGCCAAACGGTTCTTCCGCCTCACGGACTTCCGTGCGTTGCAGATGCCGAATCTCAAGAGCGATGCGTTCGAGCGACGCTGCGACGATCGCGAGTGCGCCCAGGTAATGTGCGTGCCGGTCGCGTTCAATTACCTGCGACGAAATGGGCGCGACGCTCAGGCCAAGGCGCCGGCAAATTTTCTCTTCGATTTCAGGGCCGAGGTGCGCGCATGTGCCGACCGCGCCCGCAATCTTGCCGACGGCCATTTCCTTGGCTGCTTCGCGAAAACGCGCCAAATCGCGGCGATTCTCGTCGTACCAATTGGCAATCTTTAAGCCGAACGTGATAGGTTCCGCGTGAACGCCGTGCGTGCGCCCAATCTGGGGAACGTCCTTAAACTCCCACGCGCGTCGCTCAAGGATTTCGCCGAAGCCCTCGATACCGGTTTGAATCAGCCGCGAAGCTTCGCGCACGAGCAGAGCTTGTGCCGTGTCGACCACATCATTCGACGTCAGGCCGTAATGCAGCCAGCGCGCCGCTTCCGCATCACCGACGCTCTCGCCCACGGCTACAGTGAACGCGATTACGTCATGACGCACGCGCGACTCGATTTCCAAAATCCGCGCTACGTCGATCCGCGAACGCTCCCGGAGCCGCGTAGCCGCCTCGCGCGGAACCACTCCCGCATCAGCGAGCGTGTCAGCCGCGGCCAACTCGACTTCCAGCCACTTCTGAAATCTGTTTTCGTCGCTCCAGACTCGACCCATTTCCGGGCGCGTGTATCTTGGAATCAATGCCTGCTCTCTCCTTAACTTTGTTTTTGTCCGATCCGCGAACACACCATCGGCGAAATCCCTTTAAGCCCCTATTCGCGATGGGAGAATCCGGAACCTACGATAGATATAATAACCGAAGTGGGTCGCGCCCCGGGGTAAGAAAACTGGCCTCGGGGAAGCGGGAGGTTACGATTTAATTTTCAGGCTGGGCGCAGGTGGCGTTCTCGAAACGGAACGACTCGATGATCTCTCTTTCGTCCGCTCCACCCATTCTGCGAAGGCCGCTCCAAGGCTACGCCCTGCCCCGGAGAATTTTGCTCCGAGGAATTTTGCGCGGGCGAAACCGGCAGATCGTCAGGCAGACCTCGAGTCCCAAGCATGTGCTGGGCTTTTTGGATCAAATCCCACCTGCTTCCCACTCCGAATTTGGCGAGCAGTGAAGAAACGTGGAACTTGACTGTACGAACCGAGATGCAGAGACGGTCGGCAATCTCCTTGTTTACACGGTTGCGAAGCAATTCCTTGAGCACTTCGCCTTCCCGAGGACTAAGGGGAATGGAACAGGACAGCCCACGGCCAAGGTGCAAGAGTTCTTCGGCCCGGGCCGTGACGCGTTCAATCAGACTGTCGTCAGCCGGGACCCACACGGCGTAGTCCTTGGGCAATTCTCCGCGAGCCATGCATCCTAGAGCCAACAGGCTTGCGGCGCGATCTATAGCGGCTTCCCGATCCCCATTTAGTTCGATCTGAAATCGCGACGCGCCGGTACGGCGTTCAGAAAAAACCAGCACATCAGGAGATTGCGAACGGATTGAGTCCGCAGGAGATTGTGAACGGATTGAATCCGTTTTCTGCTCGGATTTGGCGCCAAAAAAACGCTCAAGCTTTCTCCCCTTCCTTAGAATGGCCGCCCCCTTGACCCGGAATGGTTTGCAAAATCAGGCGAGTGGGCGAAAACGTCGCTGGCTGAAGGTTATGAAAGCTGTGAACACGAACGCGACAACCACTCAAACGGAATAAGCAGCCAGCGCAACCGATTGCCCAAACCCCGCTGCTTGATTGCAAACAGCTTGCCGTTGATTCGCCGCAATTTTAAGGGTACTAGTATCAAGCCTTTAAGTTGCAGGTTCTGAGGTCTTCACTGTATGGCCTTGGTCAGAATTTTCACGATGGTGGTAATTTTTTCAGACAGAAACGAAGGGACAGCGCGTTTTTGAGTCACTGCAAATCGCTGATACTACAAGTTTAGCGGTCCCACTGGTATCGTTTGAGAGGCGACCATTAACTCGCCGCCAAAAGCGGCCTCCACAGGTCTGCGATTGAGAGCCTCGACCGCGGAGAGGTGCACCAGGTCAGGATTATTGTTTGTCTCGGAAACGTGGGCAAGGACAAGGAAGCGTGCGCGGCCGTCGAAACCTTCTGGGTCTGCCAGGTACTCGCTGACGATATGATTGGACAGGTGGCCGGTCCGGCTCATCACGCGTTGCTTGATGTACCACGGGTAGGGTCCAACCTTCAGCATCTCCAGGTCGTGATTTGACTCCAGAATCAGGCAATCGGCTTCGCGCAGGTGGTATTTCACAAGCTCGGGCAAATATCCCAGGTCCGTGACGATGGCGACCTTCATCCCATTGGCGCGAAACGAGTAGCCGACAGGATCGGCAGCGTCATGCGGCACGGAGAATGGAGAAATTTCGATGTCGCCAATCGTGAATCGTTCCCCCGCGCGGATGTGCTCGACGCGCTCCATCTTCTTGCACGTTGCTTCCGGAAGAGAGCGCACGATTTCGCGGCAGGTAGACTCCGTGAGATATGCGGTAGCGCGCCAGTGATTCAGAAGTTGCGGCAACCCGCTCGAGTGATCCGTGTGCTCGTGCGAAATCAGGATGCCGTCAATCCGCTCCGGAGTTTTCCCCAGCGCTGCCAGGCGCCGCAGCGTTTCCTTGCGGCCGAGTCCCGCATCCACCAGAAGGCAGGTATGCTCCGTTTCGAGCAACGTAGCGTTGCCGGAACTGCCTGACGCCAAAATGGAAACCCGGAAGCTGATGCGCCCTCACTGGCCGCTCAGGCGCGCAGCGGCTTGCGTGCATGATGGCAAACCCGTGGACTTACGTCAATAAAATGCGGAATAAAGTTGCAAGAATAATTCACGCAGGAAGCCAGCTAATCCCAAGGTTTCTTAGCAAGCCAGATGCGCGGGAGTCAGCGCAAAGCCGTCGAGGCTGCCCACAAGTGACGCAGCAATCCGTTCACGCTGAAACAGTTCACGGGCCACTTGCTGGATTTCTTGCTGCGTTACGGCTTCCATGGACGCAATGCGGTCGTCTGGCGAGAGATACCGTCCGAAATACAGATATTGACGCGCCAGGTCGCTCATGCGCGAGCCCGTGGATTCCAGAGAAAGCAGCGTTGCGCCTTTCAGATTCGCTTTTGAGCGGCGCAATTCCTCATCACTCACCGGTTTCTCTTTCAGATCATGCAGTTCGCTCATCACGGAGCGGACTAATTGTTCCACTGTCTTAAGGCTGGTTCCTGCGTAGATGGTCAACATGCCGGCGTCCCGGTAGTGGTTCGTTTCGCTGAATACAGCGTAAGCGAGGCCTTGCTTTTCGCGGATGTTCTGAAAAAGCCGCGAAGACATCCCGCTGCCGAGCAAATTATTTAATACCGACACTGCGTAGCGCCGCGAATCCGTCATCGAATATGCGGGCACGCCCAGGCAGACATGCACTTGCTCCAATTCTGTCTTGGAGCGCGAAGCGAGGTCGGCACATGGCAGGGGAGCGGACTCGGAAGCGCCGTTTTCCGCCGCCACTCGCCCACCGAAGCGCGGGACGATCAAGTCAAGCAGCCCCTGGTGTGAAAGATTCCCCGCCGCAGTGATCACCATGTTATTCGGCGCGTACCAGTGGCGAAACCAGCTGTTAAGCATTTCGCGGTTAAATCGCTCCACGGTTTCAACGGTCCCCAGGATCGGACGGCCCAGCGGATGGTGCCCCCATAAATTCCTGGAAAACATTTCATGAACAAGGTCTTCCGGATTGTCCTCGACCATGCGGATCTCTTCCAGCACCACCGATCTTTCCCGGCTGATTTCGTCTTCCGGGAATTGCGGATCCAGCATCATATCCGCCAGAACGTCGAAGACAGTTTCGAGATGTTCGTCGAGCACTCGCGTGTTGAAGCAGACCATCTCCTTGGCGGTGAATGCGTCCACCATTCCGCCTACGCGGTCCACTTCGCGCGCAATATCCTCGGCCTTGCGGCGGCCTGTCCCCTTGAACACCATGTGCTCGATGAAATGCGAGATGCCGTTCAATTCAGCGGGCTCGCGCCGGGAACCGCTGCGAATCCAGATGCCAACAGACACGGAGCGCACGTGCTCCATCGGCTCCGTGACTGCCACCAGTCCGTTGGCCAGCGTCGTTTCCTCGACTTTGCGATTTCCAGCAGTCATGCAACTCCCATTCTTACACGAACGAAAATAAAGTCATACTTCCACCGCAAATGAGTTTCGGAAATCTCCATAGAGAGCTGGCGTGTGATGCCAGCATGTTATGATTGTAAAAAGAGAGCAAGCTGTGGCCTCCGCCGATTCCAATATCGCACCGACCAATCAGCGCGTTTGCCTTCTCGGCAAATCGCTGGACGAACTGCGGGATCTCGCCGCCTCGCTCGGAGGACCCTCCTATAGGGGTTCTCAGATTTATCACGCGCTGTATGCCGAGCGTGTGCGTGCAATCGACGAAATCTCGAGCTTGCCCCTGGATTTTCGCCGGCGGCTGGACGCCATTGCTCACCTTTCTTTACCTCAGATTGCCCGCCGCCATCATTCCGTCGATGGCACTGTCCGGTATGTTTTGCGGCTCGACGGTGCATCTCGCGCGGATGCCGCGACGGTCGAAGCTGTTTTCATGCCGGAGGAGAAACGGCAAACAATTTGCATCTCGACGCAGGCTGGCTGCGCGGTGAATTGCCGGTTCTGCTTGACGGCGACGCTCGGGCTGCTGCGCAATTTGACTGCCGCTGACATTCTTGGCCAGGTGATGGTAGCGCTTGAAGACAATCGCACGGCCTTGAAGCCGCAGACAAACGTGGTGCTCATGGGGCAGGGCGAGCCTTTGCTCAATTACGACGCCGTGATGGCTGCGCTCCGAATTTTGCTCGACCCGAAAGCGCTCGCCATCTCACCGAAACACGTCACGCTCTCGACGAGCGGAATCATTCCGGGAATCGAGAAACTCGCAAGAGAGCCCGTCCGGCCGAAGCTGGCCATTTCCCTGAATGCATCAAGCGACGAGCAGCGCGACACAATCATGCCCATCAATCGCAAATATCCCCTGAAAGACCTGCTCGAAGCGTGCCGGAATTATCCGTTGCGCTCATGGGAACACCTGACGTTTGAGTACGTCTTGTTGGGCGGTTTTAACGACCATCCGCAAGATGCACAGCGCGTCGCGAAGTTGATTGCAAATTTGCGCGTCAAAGTGAATTTGATTCCGTGGAATCCTGGAGAATTGCCGTACCATCCGCCGGATGCTGCGCGCGTCGAAGCCTTTCGCAAGATCCTTGCGGACAAGGGCCACCTGGTTTTCGTGCGCTATTCGCGCGGGCAGGATGTTATGGCCGCCTGCGGCCAATTGGCATTGCTGGAATCGTCCGAGATCGTTCCAGCGCAGACAATTTCGCCTGAGTCCCCGCTGAGCAGCCGTTAGTTTTCCGTCAAACCACGCCAATAACGGCCATCATGCGCCCTGTCAGTCCTTCGCGGCGATAGCTGAAAAATAAATCCGTGCGGCACGACGTGCAAAAGTCAGCGGCGAAAATATTCTTGCGTTGCAGGCCGGCGCTGGCCAGGATTGCAGAATTTGCGGCGTGCAAATCTAAGTGGCATCGAACCGGGGGAGGCTGGTGCCCCGGAGGTATCATCGTCAGCCATGGCAGCGGATTAGGATCTTCGCCCGATGCAAGCACGGCGAACGGGCCCTCAAACCATTCCGCGGCATCGGGAAATTGCGCGGCAAACTCTCTCACCACGTCTGGCCCCACTTCGTAACAACATCGTCCAATTCCCGGTCCCAGCGCGGCTAAAACATCTTTCGGCCGTGTCCCGAACTCCATCGCCATGCGGCCAACGGTTTTCTCCGCGATACGCGCAACGGTCCCTCGCCATCCCGCGTGGACAGCGGCGACAGCGCGATGGCGAGGGTCAACGAGCAAGATTGGAATGCAATCCGCGGTCTGGACGCCCAGTAGTAAACCCCCCGTTTGGGTTGCGAGTGCATCTCCGTTGGGAGAGTTGCAAAGCGGCTCTTGGATTAAGTGCAGCACGTCCGAATGAACTTGCCGAAGCGTGACTAAACACGCTTCACGATGTCCAAGAGCCTCCTGCAGGCGCCGGCGATTCGCCTCAACTCTCTCGCGACGGTCCCAATTCGTAAACCCCAGATTGAGCACCGCCTGTTTCTTCGAGCCGCCCAGCCCGGAACTATTCAACTCACTCACGCCTCCGGGCCTGGTGCTGAAGCCATGAACGAGCCAACTAAATTGATTTAATGGCCGCGCTTGCAAAATCTGCAGCTTGCCGGCCTTGCGCAAGCGCCATTGTGACTCCGATACCCGTCGCCGTGCTCGCTTGCCGGCACTTTTTTTCTCCGGACGCGTCACCGCCTTCGCCATCTGCGCTCCTCCGAACATTTCCGATTATAGGTATAATGCGCGGGCGAAGCGAATTTCTGAGCGCCGCGCCTGCCGCCATGAAGAGCTATCGCGACGCAAAGCGAGGACGAATTGATCGTCGGCTTGGGCGTGGACATTGCGGAAATTGATCGCCTGCAGAAAGCGATGGCGCGTCACGGGCGCCCTTTCCTTGAGCGTGTGTTCACGCCCACGGAAATTCAATATTGCGAACGGCACAAGAGCAAGTTTGAGCGTTATGCCGCGCGATTCGCCGCGAAAGAAGCTGCCATGAAGGCTCTAGGCACAGGTTGGAGACGCGGTGTGCGCTGGCGCGACATCGAAATCAAGAATGAGGCCGGCGGGAAGCCTGTTTTGCATTTGCATGGCAAGGCCGGAGAGCATGCCACGCGTCTCGGCGCAACCCGGTTTGTGGTTTCCATTACGCATACCGGGAACCTTGCGTTCGCCCAGGTGATCTTGGAGAGCTAAGCTTCGATCGCTAGCGGCATTAGCGGCGCGTCAGATTCATCGAAAATTATATTCAGCCAACGATTGCGCGGCCAGTGTCCAGCCAAGCGCACTTTTAGAAAATTCCCGCTGATGGCCGGCGTCCAATCGCGATTCTTGCGATCGAGAGTCAGAACGCGCAACGTCTTGCCTTTCTGAGAAGCGCGGAATGCCTTCGCCTTTGCCTCCCCAAGAGTCCGCAATTCGCCGGCGCGCCGATGGATCACATTATCGTCGACCATCTCAGTTAACCTTCCAGCCTCCGTGCCCTCGCGCGCCGAAAATGAGAAGACATGCAAGTACGCGATCGGCAAGCTCTCAATAAAATCCATCGTCGCGCGATGCTCTTCTTCCGTTTCACCCGGGAAACCGGCGATCACGTCTGCGCCAATGGCGGCGTCCGGCAATCGTTCGTGGATGATTTCAACCCGCCTCGCATAATGCGCGGTGCGGTACCACCGGTGCATCGAGTGCAGAACGCGATCGGTTCCAGACTGCAGCGGCATATGAAAATGTGCTGCGATTCGTTCCGTGGAAGCGGCTAAATCCACGAAGTCCTGCGTCACGTCCATCGGTTCAATCGAACTCAGTCGCAATCTTTCGATCGCGGATTCATTCACAATCCGATCAACCAAATCGTGGAGAGTAGTGCGCGGGCTCAATTCGCGGCCATAGCTTCCCAAATCGATTCCGCTCAGGACAATTTCCTTCACGCCGGCATCCACGAGTCGCCGAACTTCAGCGAGCACACGATCTGGCGGGAGGCTGCGGCTGCGCCCCCGCACGAATGGAATCACGCAGTAGGCGCAGCGATGGTTGCAGCCGTCCTGAATCTTCAACGTTGGACGCGTGCGCTCTTGCAGAAATTCTTCCGGCGAAGCCACCGTCAAATCTCTCGCCGCGCCCATTTCTTCTCTAACGATTTGCCCCGCGGGAGGACCGTGTTGCCCAAGCCCGGAAATCGAGACCAAATCCTTGCCATCTACCAGCGACGGTATCTCCGTCTGATGCGAATTGCCTATTACCCAGGCAACGCCCTCGATCGCCGCTAATTCCTCGGGAGCGCGCTGCGCGTAGCACCCCGTCACAACAATTCGCGCGCTCGGATTCTGGCGGTGAATCCTGCGGATCGTATCGCGGGCTTGCGCGTCCGCGGCGGCTGTCACCGTACACGTGTTCAGGACTACAAGCTCCGCGGCCGAATCTGCCTCCGCCGGCGAATATCCTCGCGCCAGAAAGCTGCTCCGGATGGATGCGGCGTCGGCTTGTGTCGCCCGGCACCCGAAATTGCGAATCGTAAACGTTGACATTGTCGCGAAGGCTTACTTTTTTGCGTACGCTGTGGAATACCACGCCCATGTCTGGCGCAGTCCTTCCTCGAAATTCACCAGCGGTTCATAACGGAGAAGTTGACGGCTGCGCGTGATGTCCGCTTGAGAGTGAAGAATATCGCCGGGCCGGGGAGGGTCATATTTTGCCTGAATTGGACGGCCACAGATTTTCCCGAGCAGTTTCAGCACTTCATTGAGCGTGATACGCAAGCCCGTCCCCCCGTTGAAGACTTTCCCGGAGGCTTCGCGTGCTTCACAAGCGCGCAGGGACGCATCAACCACGTTGTCAACGAATGTGAAGTCGCGGGATTGCTCGCCGTCGCCATACACGACCGGTGACGTGCCTTCGATCATGGCAAGCATGAAGCGCGACAGCACGCCAGAGTATTGCGAAGTAGGATCCTGTCTCGGCCCGAATACGTTGAAGTAGCGCATGGAAACATTTTCCAGTCCATAGACGCGGCCAAAAACCTTGGCATACAACTCACCGGCCAGCTTCGTGACGCCGTAGGGCGAAATAGGTTCCGCCGGCATCGTTTCCACTTTGGGCTGCGTGGTCGTTTCGCCGTACGCGGATGATGAAGCGGCAAACACCACGCGCCGGACTTTCGCGTCGCGCGCAGCAACCAGCACGTTGAGCGTTCCTCCAATGTTGATGTGGTTCGTTTCGACCGGATCCTTCACCGAACGCGGAACGGATGTTCGCGCAGCCATATGCAACACATAGTCCGCGCCATTGCATGCCTCGCGTGCCGCTTCAAAATCGCAAATACTTCCGCGAATCAGGCGAATCTTGCCCTGCACGCCAGAGAGGTTGGTTTCCTTGCCCGAAGAAAAATCATCGAGCACGGTCACTTCTTGCCCGCGCCGGACAAGCTCGTCAACTATGTTCGAGCCGATAAAACCCGCACCACCTGTCACGAGGTAGCGCATCCCGCCTCCTTCTTCTTGAAAGGGAAAACGGCCACGATAAACTTCGTCAGCAATGGGCGATTCTTTCGCGGTGCTGGGTCACCGTCCGCGTCGCATTGCGCGTATCCACCACCAGCTGCGCTGCCTCGACGATCGCCACGTAATCATACGCCGAATGATCCGTGGCGATCAGCACGCAATCATATGACGCCAATGCAGCGGCATTCAAATCCACCGAGCGCATCGCCGAATAATCATAGTGGCGCATTTTGTGCAGCGTTGGGAAATAAGGGTCGTTGTAATCGAGATGCGCGCCACGTTCCATCAGCAGTTGCATCAATTTCAGCGACGGCGATTCGCGCAGATCGTCCACGTCTTTTTTGTAAGCCACGCCAAGCAGCAACACACGTGAACCTTTCAGGCTTTTCTGCCGTTCATTCAGCGCCCCCGCAACGGCGTTCACCACATGGTAGGGCATGGAGGAATTGATTTCGCCGGCCAGCTCGATGAAGCGCGTCGAAAAATCATATTCCTTCGCCTTCCACGACAAATAAAACGGGTCGACCGGAATGCAATGTCCTCCCAATCCCGGCCCAGGATAAAACGGCATGAAACCGAATGGCTTGGTCGCGGCGCTGTCAATCACTTCCCAAACGTCCATGCCCATGCGCTGGCACAGTAGCTTGAGTTCGTTGACCAGCGCAATGTTCACGCAGCGGAAAATATTTTCGAGCAGCTTCGACATCTCCGCCGCTCGCGTCGAGCTGACACGGATCACGCGCGCGACAATCTGAGCGTAAAGATGTGCGGCCGCCTCTCCGCTTGCCGCATTGATACCCCCAACCACTTTTGGAATCTGTGCCAGTCCGTAATGCTTGTTGCCCGGGTCTTCGCGTTCCGGCGAAAATGCCAGATAAAAATCAGTGTGCCCTGCATCGCCATCGTTGGCGCCCTGGATCGGACACCGCAAGCCGCCTTTCTCGAGGATCGGCAAGACGAGGTCTTCCGTGGTTCCCGGATACGTGGTGCTCTCGAGCACGATTAATTGGTCGCGCTGGAGGTGCGGCGCTATGGACAGCGCCGTATTTTCGACGTACGAAAGATCGGGATCCCGGCGGTCGTCGAGCGGCGTCGGCACGCAAATCAACACGGCGTCCATTTCGCGCAGCCGCGCGAAATCCGCGGTCGCCGAGAAATGACGCGACTTTGTATGTTTCGCGATTTGCTCACCGGCGATGTGCTTGATATACGACTCGCCGCGATTCAGTTTCTCCACCTTTTTAGGGTCGGTATCAAAGCCGAATACGTAATGCCCCGTCTCGGCAAAACGCAACGCTAGCGGCAATCCCACGTAGCCGCAGCCGATGATGCCAATCTTCAATTCCTTGCCGGAGAAATATTGCGGAGTGCGTCCAGCCATGGGCCTTCAACCTTCCTCTCTGTTGCACTGATATTGTACTTGCCTCGGAAGAAATAGCACTGCAATTGGATCCGTTCGAAGCTTCAAATTACAATCGAGGGCGGCGAATCCTAGACATCCGGGTCGTAATTCAGATTTGGCGCCAGCCAGCGTTCCACTTCGCGCAAATCCATGCCTTTGCGCCGACGATAATCTTCCACCTGTTCGCGATCGATTTTCCCCACCGCAAAATACCGTGACTTAGGATGCGAAAAATACAGGCCGCACACCGACGCGGCAGGATACATCGCGAAATTCTCGGTCAATTGAATTCCGGTATTTTTTTGCGCTTCCAAAATCTCGAACAATTGCTGTTTTTCCGTATGGTCAGGCGAAGCCGGATATCCCGGCGCGGGACGTATTCCCCTGTAGCGCTCCCGCAACAAATCTTCATGGCCGAGTTTTTCGTCCTTTCCAAAGCCCCATTCATCGCGAGCGCGCTTGTGTGTGAGCTCGGCGAGCGCCTCCGCCAGACGGTCCGCGAGGGCCTTGGTCATCAGCGCATTGTAATCGTCGTTTGCTTTCTCGAATCCCGCAACAACCGGCTCAATGTTGATCCCGGCCGTTACCGCAAACGCCCCCAAATAATCCGGCGATCCGGTCTCTTTCGGCGACACAAAATCCGCGAGTGCATAGTCCGATTCGCCGTCCGGCTTTTGCACCTGTTGACGCAGCGTGTGGAATGTCGCCAGGATTCTCGAACGGGATTCGTCCGGGTAGATTTCGATATCTTCGAGCACACTGTTCGCGGGGAAAAAGCCAAATACAGATCGGGCGACCAGAAGTTTTTCGCTCACTATCCGCCGCAGAAGATTTTGTGCATCATCGAAGAGTTCTTTTGCCCTGGGTCCCACGCCTTCCTGCTCGAAAATGCGCGGGTACATTCCGCGTAATTCCCATGCGTGAAAAAACGGTGTCCAGTCGATGTACGAAACAATCTCCGCCAGAGAAACGCATTTGCAGGCCCGGACGCCCGTAAAAGAAGGCCGCGGAGGTTCATATCCAGACCAATCGAAGGCAGACCTTCGTCCGCGTGCCTCGGCAAAAGAAAGAAGACTCTGCGTCTTTGGTCCGCGATGCTTCTCCCGCGTTTTTTCCTGCTCCGCGCCGTTGTCGGCCACGAAGCCGCCCTTCAAGTTCGCGTTGAGCAAACTCGCCACCACGCCAACCGCGCGAGATGCATCCTGCACATGCACCACGGGCTGTTTATACATGGGCGCGATTTTTACCGCCGTGTGTACGCGGCTCGTCGTTGCTCCGCCGATCAGCAGAGGAAGCGTAAATCCCTCACGCTGCATTTCCTTCGCGACGTGCGACATCTCTTCGAGTGAAGGCGTAATCAGCCCGCTCAACCCGACCACGTCCGCATTTGTCTCGCGAGCGGCGCTCAAGATTTTGTCGCTTGCGACCATCACTCCGAGGTCGATGACCTCATAATTGTTGCAGCCGAGCACCACGCCAACGATATTTTTACCGATATCGTGCACGTCACCCTTCACCGTGGCGAGCAGCACTTTCCCTTTGGCCTTCGCGACGCCGCTCGAGAGTTTTTCCGCTTCCATGAATGGTTGCAGGTATGCGACGGACTTTTTCATCACGCGCGCGCTCTTCACCACCTGCGGCAGAAACATTCTGCCCGAGCCAAAGAGGTCCCCAACCACGTTCATGGCGTCCATCAGCGGCCCTTCGATCACCGCGATCGGTTTGCCGTATTTTTTGCGCGCCTCTTCGGTATCGGCTTCGATGTAATCGACAATTCCCTTGAGCAGCGCATGTTTCAGCCGTTCCTCCACCGGGTCCTGCCGCCATGCGCTTTCCTCCACCGGTGTTTTGCCTTTTTGTCTTACGGAATCCGCAAACGCCAGCAGCCGTTCCGTCGCGTCAGGACGCCGGTTCAACAACACGTCTTCCACCAACTCCAACAGGTCCTTCGGAATCTCCGCGTAAATGCCGAGTTGGCCGGCATTGACAATGCCCATATCCATGCCCGCGCGAATCGCATGATAAAGAAACGCCGAATGCATGGCTTCGCGCACCGTATTATTGCCCCGAAACGAAAAAGAAATATTGCTCACGCCGCCGCTGACCTTCACGTAAGGCAACGCCGCTTTGATTTGCCGTGTCGCTTCAATGAAATTGACGGCGTAATTGTTATGCTCTTCCATCCCCGTCGCGACAGTCAGAATATTCGGGTCAAAAATAATGTCTTCCGGAGGGATGCCCACCTCCTCGGTCGCCATTTTGTACGAGCGCGTGCAGATTTCGAGCTTGCGCGCCACGGTATCGGCTTGGCCCTTCTCGTCAAAAGCCATGATAACCATGCCCGCGCCGTAACGCCGAATCAGCCGGAGGCGCTGTCTAAACGCCTCCTCGCCTTCCTTCAAGCTGACTGAATTCACAATTCCTTTTCCCTGAATGCACTTCAGGCCGGCCTCGATCACGCTCCATTTCGAACTGTCGATCATGATCGGAACGCGGGAAATTTCCGGTTCCGAAGCGATGTAATGCAAAAAGGTCGTCATCGCCTTCTCGGAATCGAGCATCGCCTCGTCCATATTGACGTCGATGATCTGCGCGCCGCCTTCCACCTGCTGTCGCGCAACAGTCAGCGCTTCTTCCAGTTTTCCATTCAGAATTAATTTCGAGAACATCGGCGAGCCGGTCACGTTCGTGCGCTCGCCGATGTTGACGAAGTTCGTGTCGGGTCGAATCACGAGCGGCTCAAGCCCGCTGAATCGCGTGTAACGCGCCGGTTTGGACAACGCATGCGGCTTCAGATCCTTCACGGCAGCGGCGATGGCGCGGATGTGCGCCGGAGTTGTCCCGCAGCACCCGCCGACTATGTTCAGCCATCCGTTGGCTGTGAAATCCCGCAAGTCAGTGGCCATCGTTTCGGGCGTTTCGTCGAATCCGCCGAACGCATTCGGCAGGCCCGCGTTGGGATAGCAACTGATGTAAATGGGCGCGACCCGCGAAAGCTCCTCGATGTACGGCCGCATTTGTTTTGCGCCGAGGGCGCAGTTAATGCCCACGCTCAGCAGATTCATGTGCGAGACGGAAATCCAGAACGCTTCCACGGTCTGGCCAGAGAGCGTCCGCCCGCTCCGATCCGTGATCGTCACGGAAACCATCACCGGGACGCGCCTGCCCAAATTTTCAAAGTATTGCTCGATGGCAAAGAGCGCGGCCTTGGCATTCAACGTGTCGAATATGGTTTCGACGAGCAGGAGATCCACGCCGCCCTCTACCAAACCGCGCATTTGTTCATAGTAGGCATCGCGCAGTTGGTCGAAAGTCGCCGCTCGTGAAGCTGGACTGTTTACATCTTGCGACATCGAAGCCGTCCGGCTGGTCGGTCCCACTGAGCCTGCGACGAAACGCACGCTTCCCGAATTTTCCTTCTTGAAATGCTCGACTGCCCGTCGCGCCACTTCCGCGCCGGCTTTGTTTAGCTCGTAGATCCGGTCTTGCAGGCCATATTCCCCCATCGAAATGGCGTTTGAGTTGAAGGTATTCGTCTCGATGATGTCCGCGCCTGCCTCCAGATATTGCTTGTGGATGGACTCGATAATCTGAGGCTGGGCAATGTTCAAAACATCGTTATTCAGCCGCAAGTCTTTCGGATGCTCGCGGAATTCCTTGCCGCGGTAGTCTTCCTCAACAAGCCCCAGCGCCTGAATCATGGTGCCCATGGCGCCATCAAGTATGACAATCCGCTTGTCGAGAATTTCACGTATATCGGTCATGGCTTGTTTATGATTCAAGGCGCAAACTCATTCGTCTCGCGGCGAGCCTCGGCGCGGCTGCCTATCCTGCTTCAAAAGAATAGCATGTTAGATTCAGCAATTTGTTGGTAGGACGCTGAGCGGCTGCTGGACTGCCTCGAAGGGCCGTTCCTCATCATTTAACGGCAGTTAGGAGGGCTGCCATCGGAATTCGCTCGAGCGATATCGAAGTTCATCGCACGCGCAATAAAATGCCCTTGGGGATCGAACAGGCGCGCACGCACAATATGGAAACACTGCTGCCGGCCGACTCCTCCCAGGTGGATCGCTTGCATAAATGCTCCATCCGGGGCGCCTGGAAAGATCTTCCCGCCCTGGCGATACCATTGATTCGTGAAGACATCCACCAGCACATAGTCTCCTGCTTGAATGCCTCCCACCGTTCCCGAAAGCAGCGCCAAATCACCGTTCGTGCGCACTAACGCTCCTTCTGCGGGCGCACCTATAGTGATTTGCGGATCACTTCGAGTCGGCGCCATGGCGGGAGGACTCGTCCGTTCAAAAATTTCGATCTCATGGCCCGTCACTGGATCCGGCGTGCTGACGCGAAGACTATACCGGCCGGCTAAGTTGGGTTGAATGGCGGCCCGCATTTCTTTTGCGTCCGGGCCAATGCCGCCATCAAGGACAATATAGTCGAACGATCCGTCGCGCACCGAGGCAGCATAAGCGGGAAGTCCGGTCGCGGTTCCATAACTGAAATAAAACGGGTCGACCATTTGCCACTGACGCAAAGGCGGCGAAAAGTAGTATCGGAACACGGTGTCATCGATCAAGATGCGATCGTCCGACACTAAATGTCCGTCAAAATAAGCAACCGCCGGCTCCACGTTTGGCCAAAAGACAAATCGATTAATCCTCCATGCATTCCCCGTCCAACCGAGCCCCACTGCCAGACAGCCAGTGATGACCGCTGCTGGAATCGAATACGACGTTGGCGCGATCCGTCGGATGATGCCGATTAGCCCCTGCATCGCGAGCGGCACCAAAAAGAGAAACGAGTAATTCACGTGTTTCCAGTAGTCGTAATCGGCCCGCGAAATTGCCTGGAAGATCGGCATAATTGCCACGCCGCCGAAGAGCAGCGCCACTTTTTTCCAGGAACCTTTGCCATTGGGGAACCATGCGAGAAGCGCCAGTGCAAGCAAAATCCAAAAATCCAGACGATCAGCAAAGTAAATGTGCCAGGCGACCGCAGCCGGCGCTTTCAACGATCCGTACGCTCGCCCGTATTCCACCAGCGCCCTCAGTGATTCCCTGAAATAGACGGCATACGCGCCGCAGAGAATCGTGAGTGTTAACCCAAATGCCAGGATAGCGCGGCGCCCTTTCCACAAACCGAGAATCACGAGAAACGGAAAATAGATGGCGATCAGGAATTTGCACAAGAACGCCGCGAACAGGCTCAAAGCCGCCGCCAGCCACGTTGGCCAGTCCTGCTCCTGCCAGGCTCGTGCGAATAACCACAAACCAAGGGCCAAAAAGAAAATCGAGCCGGCATCGCGTGTCGCGATGCGCGAAGCAAAAACAGCGGGGCCGAGCAATGCAAAGACCAGCGCGGCTGCCAGACCGACGGCTCGCGAGAAAACGCGTTTTGAAAAGCCGTATACGGCCAAAACTGTCAGCGCGCCCATCGCGGCGCCCAATTCGCGCACACCCACAAGTCCGCGAATCCGGTCCGCCCACGCTGCCAGAACGGGCCAGAGATACCATCCAAAACTGGAATTCAGCGGGTTATTGAGCGGCGCTTCGAAATGCCTCGCCAAAAACATCCGCCCGAAGAGAACGTAGATCGTTTCGTCCATGTACGCGCTCGCAAAATGCGGATGGCGCGCGCGCAAGTACCAAGCCAGCACAAGGATTAGAAGAAGTGGCAGCCGGAATTTGAGCAGGAAATCCTGCGCGGACGCGAGGCGCGAATTAGAAACGGTTGCAATCTTTACGCTGGGCGTCACACGCGCGCCCTGGGAATCATCGCGAGGGAAAATGCTGGGTGTCGGCACGTTAGAAATAGTGCCGCCAAGTGACGAAGAAGAGATGCCGATGGAAAGCGTTGAACGTATTCAGATAGTCGTAGCTCAAACGAAGATCGTTGTTTTCGCTCATGTTCCAGGTCAAGTGCGTGGCAAATGTCGACGCGAATTGCGTATTCGAAAACGCCGTGAAAGTTGTTTCCGCGTTTTGTGCCCCGGCCAATCCTCCCATGTCCCATTTGACGTGCCGTCCCAGATCCGTCGAAAGAAAAATCTGTCCATAATTTAGTAAAAAACGTGTCGGGCTGTAATAGCCACCCGTGACGCCCGCCGGTTCGCCGCTGCCGGGCGTGAAATCCGCGTCGTGGTCAAAGCTCAAATAACTTATGCCATACGCAATGCGAATGTACGGGTGATTGCCGCGAATCGATTTGCCAAAATTTCCGTCGACGCCCCACCGGCGGTTTGAAGCCAAATTCTTGCCCGTATAGGCGCCGTCCGTATAAGTGACGGAAAGATCGTAATTGTGCTGCGAACTTGAGTAGCTCGCGCCGATGTGGCCAAGGTTCGTTTCCACCTGGCCCACGAAGATTCCGTTGGCCGTCGCGCCCAGCGTCGAGACAAGCGACTCCTGATCCGATTCGCGCTCGACTCCTGCGTACAATTTGAACGAAGGGCGTACCTTGAATGTTGCGTCGAGCGCGCCTTCGATTTGCGAAGAAACGCCGGGATAGGTTCGTGCGGCGATCTGCGCGTGCGTCGTGATCTGTTCATCGGGCTGCGAGTCAAGCATCAACGCATAATAATTGGAGTTGAAATTCCGCGCCTGCGTTCTGAAAAGGAATGGTTGATACAGCGCGCTCAAGCGATTGGAACCGCCAAGAGGAGTGGAAACCAGAGCGTCAACCGAATCGTAGTCCAGAACCTTTCCGTCTCGTCGCAAGCCGTATCCGAGCTCGATGTACGTGCCAAGCGCGTGATTCACGTTACGCTGCAGCTCTCTGAATTCGGGAGTGTCGATACCTTTCACTTCTCCCAGATCCGAGCCTGCCTGTGTGTATTCTCCCAATTCATATTCGGTCTGCGCCAACCCCATCATAGTGGCTGAATCGCCGGGCGCCAAGCCATGTGCCTGCCCATAGAGATCCTTCGCTTCCGCGTGTTGGCCGCGCCAGTCGAGAATTTCGGCTTTGCCGCGCAGGGCCGCAGTGTTGTTGGGATCCTGCTGGAGAATTTTTTCGTAAAGATCCATCGCTTCGGAAGAATGCCCGCTCCATGCCAGAAGTTGCGCCTCGCCTGCCAGAGCAGCCGCATCGTTTGGCTCGACCGCAAGCGCTTTCTTGTAATGCTCGAGCGCCTCCCCGCGGCCAGATTTGCTCCAACTCAGCACTTGGGCGTACGTATCTTGATATTGAACGTTTGCCGGCTTGAGTTCGGTTGCGCGTTTCAACAGTTCCAATGCTCGCGTGCGGTGTCCCGGTTGCCAGCTATCCATTTGGCCGAGTTGAAAAACGCGTGCGGCATTCTGCGGTTGAAGCTGCACCAAATGCTCAAGCGCTGGCAGGCAATCATGCCAATGTCCCGTGGCGACCAGCGAATCAACCAATCCGCCGAGTGCGTCAATGTTATTGGGATCCGTATTTAGAACCTGGCCAAAAAGCCGTGCTGCCTGCCCGTAGTGTCCTTGCGTGGCTTCTGTTCGAGCTTGGTCAAGTGTTGACCCTTGCGGCATACATCTCGCGTCCGGCACAAAGAGCGAGCCAGCCAAACTCAGAAAACACGACGCCAGAACGGCAGAGCGAATCATGTGTTTGCGCTCCGCGGTTCGGTCTGCTGGTGACTCCGTTTCTGACTCTTGCGCGTGAGCCTCAGAATGCTTCCGTGACGTGGCGCGATCTCCCAAAACAGATACTTCGAGATGGCGTCCTGATCCGCGGGATCGATTTGCTCGAACACCACTCCGCTCGAAACGCGTTTATTCTCCCCGCGAAAGAATTCTTGATTACGGACGACGCGGCCGTGCGCCTGAATCGTCCCGATTGGCAAGTTGATCTCCAGCGCAAGGATTGTCCCTTGTGAAATCGGCAACTTCTGCGTCAGTGAAAACCCGCTGCGATTCAGATTGCGCGCGAAGCCTCGGCCCACTACGTGCGTTCCGTCGGAGTTATAACCAAACAAAACGGGAACGTCGAGCCGGTTGGGAAAACGATACATAGCGCGCAATTCTTTGTGCCGTACCGCGCGCGCGATCACGGGAATCAGCAGGATCAGATAGAACGCACCCCACACGATATTCACCACAAGAGCCCAGAAGAAATAACTTCCCGTAGCCGTACGAGCCAGCTTCCAGGCCCCTACCGCCAGCGCAACAACAACGCCGATCGACAGCAAACTTTGTAGCCACACTTCCGTCCACCGAGCGGAAGTGTCCCTGGCCTTCGGCGTCACTTTGAACGCAGTCTCGCCCTTGAACAAGCCGATGATTGTTGTCATCAGTACGGGCATCTTGATTAAATTAAATTCTTCGCTAAGCCAGAAACCCCTTAATCCCCCTTGCAACGACGCTGTCGCAATGATATTCAGCAGAAAATAAGGGATAAAATAAATCGCAAACGTTTTTGGAGTCGCAATGAGCGGATAGATTCCGCTCAGGAGGCAAAAAATAGGCGTCGCGATATAAATCAGCTTTTGAAAACTCATCCAGTAAAAATAAAACGAAGCAAAGTAGTTGACACGCTGCCCAAAACTTAGCCCCCGTCCGAAGAGCGGGTTTTCCTTTCGCAACACCTGCATGGCCCCTTGGCCCCACCGGTGCCATTGCATCGCAAAACCGCGATAGGTTTGCGGCGCCAGGCCTCGAGCGACGGTTTGGTTGTAGTAAACGACTTGCCATCCCTTTTTTTGCAGCCGCAGGCCTGTGTGCATGTCTTCCGTAATGCTCTCGGTGGCAAATCCCCCAATCTCCTCAAGGGCTTTCCGGCGCAGGATGGCCGGACTGCCGCAATAAAAAGCGGCGTTATAGCCATCCTTGCCGGGCTGAATCACGCTGAAGAAGAGTTCTTGTTGCTGCCACGCGCGTTGCTTTTCGATATGAGTGCGGTGCTGAAATGAGTCCAGATTGTAGAAGTCTTGCGTGCTTTGCACGACCCCAACCGAAGGATCCGCGAAAAACCCGATTAACTGTTCAATCATGTCCGGCATGGGAACATGATCCGCGTCAAGCGTCACGATGAATTCGGAGTCCGTCTGTTTCAGTGCGTTGTTCAGGTTGCCGGCTTTGGCCCCGGCGCGGTCCTTCCGTGAAATGTAGGAACAATTTAGCTCGAGCGCAAGTTCGGCCACCTCCGGGCGGTCGCCATCATCCAGCAGATACGTCTTATGGGGATAGGCGAGGCTGACGGTGCAGAGCACTGTCTCGCGCAACAGGTTCACAGGCTCATTGTAGGTTGTGATGAATACGTCGACTGTGCGGTCCGGGATTGCGGGTTGCGCGTGACGGTTGGATGGTTTCCACGTCGTAAAATAAAAAAGAGACGCCTCGATAAAATTCAACATCTCCGCGACCAAAAACAGATAGAAAAACCACTTGGCCGCAGGATTCATCGTCGCATCGACGCGCCAATAGAAGTAGCGCACCGTAAAAATTATTGCGATAACGATGATTACCCGTATCGCCCAGAGGCGAGGTCCTGGCTTTAACTTCTGTTTTGGTTTTTCGGGAAGGGGTCCGGGTTGTTGTGTTAATGAATTCATCTGCATGCTTTTGCAACGGCTACCTGAATTTGTAACAACTTACAGTGTCTCTAAGCAATCCCCCTCGAAGTGTAGAGACACCCCATCAAAAGTCCTAGTACTCTTAGTTCGTAGCTTTCCTTTTCCAAGAGTGCTGCATGGTTATCGACCGAACCTGGGAAATTTTTTAGCGGCGGAGATGTCCAAGCCGCGCCGCGCGCTTTGTCAGCAAGCAGGAGCGGCGCTCGTCAAGCGGGCTGAGGAAAAACCACATCAATTTAAGCCAAAAGATGTGGCGATGGCAAGCAAAACTCGGCGGTGGGTCGGTTTGAATTTTCTTGATCGTGACAAAAAGAGTCAAAATTCAAACTGACCCATTGCCCAAAACTCAAACGCGAAGCTCTCCTTCTTGGAAGCGCATGACGATCAGGTCTGCCCGGCGTCGGACGCCATGTTTCGCCAACAAATTGGATACGTGGAATTTTACCGTCCGTTCCGAGATATTCAACTGGCTCGCTATTTCCTTATTGGAGAGATTTTGCAGCAACGGGTCCAGAACTTCCTTTTCTCTGCGGCTCAACGTTCCGGGGGTTTTCGTGCGGGAGGCTCCTATTTTTCGGTTTGCGACGATCGATTCAACGAATCGAGACAGCACCGCTCGAGGCACCCAATAACCGCCGGACGCAACGAGGGGCAGCGCGTCTTGCCACTGCTTCTCAGGCTGGCCGTATGTAAGCAATCCCTTCACGCCCATCCGCAGAAGTTCGAAAGTCTCCGCGTCCGTGTGTTTTGACGCAAGCACAACCACTCGCGCATCGGGATAAAGCCCCAACAGGTGTTCGACCAGTGAATGCACGATAAACGAAGTAGCCTGCGCATCGATCACATAAACAGCCGCCCGGGGAATCGGCAATTCCTTAAGATCCGAGGAAGAAGCCGCGCTGAGCGCCCGAAAGGAAATCTGAAAAGTTTTGGACGAGAGCACGCGCTCGAATTCCGCTCGAACGAGCGGATGCGGCGAAAGAAGGCACACTTTCAGGCGGTGACGGCGCGAATTTTGCGGCATGACAATTGAGGCTAACCAATTTACCGCCATTGGGCAAACAAACACTTTGTAGCATGTGGAGGAAGCGTTAACTCGTGCAAACGTGGGTTCCCGGCAACCTTTTGGACAAAATCGCGATTTAGCGACCGGATGCGTAACCGTTCGGAAATTTTTCTTTCCACGCCCACGCGGTTCGAATAATCGACTCCAGGTCCGAAAAGCGCGGTTTCCAACCCAACTCTTTGCGAATCCGTTCAGAACTGGCTATCAGAACAGCAGGGTCGCCCGCTCGCCGCGCCGCCACGCGAGTCGGTATGTTCCGGCCCGCAACGCTGCGAACCGTGTCAATCACTTCTCGAACAGAGAAGCCGCGGCTGTTGCCGATGTTATACACGCGCCCGGCCATTTCCGATATGCGCTCAACGGCAAGCGCGTGTGCGGCCGCAATATCGATTACATGCACATAATCTCGGACGCATGTGCCGTCCGTCGTCGGATAGTCTGTTCCGTAGATCTGAAAAGCGTCACGCTGGCCCAAAGCTGCCTCGAACAAGATTGGCAGTATGTGCGTCTCCGGACTGTGGTCCTCACCTCGCTCCGCGGAAGCGCCGGCGGCATTGAAGTATCGCATGGTCACATATTCAAGGCCGGAGTTCTCGCGGAATTCCTTCAAGATCCGCTCGAAGAGCAGTTTCGATGCTCCATACGGGTTAATTGGCTCTGTACGATGTTCTTCCGGAATGGGAACCTTTTCCGGTTCGCCGTACGTCGCCGCCGTCGACGAAAAGATCAGTTTCTTGACGCCGTGGCGCAGCATTGCATCCAGCAGATTGATCCCGGCGGCCACGTTCGCTCGGTAGTACTCGCCCGGCTTTTTCACGGACTCTTCCACCAGACACAAAGCTGCGAAGTGCATTACCGCGTCAACCTTGTTCGCATCAAAAATCTGATTCAGAGATGCCGAATTGTGAAGATCGGCATTGCAGAACTGTGCCCGGGGATCGACTGCCTCGCGGTGACCCTCGGAAAGATTATCCAGGGCAAGAACCGTGTGCCCGCGGTCCAGGAGGATTTCAGTGCACACACTTCCTATATATCCCGCGGCGCCCGTGACCAGAATTTTCATCGAGTCTCTCGGTATTCGATTGAGCCGTTCATTGTAGCACCGTGCGGATAATAGGTTTGGATGTCAAAAAGCGCGGTGCCCACAGCGGAGGTATAAATAAAGTTGGGCACCCCCTTTGCGTCCCTCTGACGAGGAGCGCACTGAGAGTGCCCGAACCCTGGAGGAGACAGATGGCGCCGGCAATCTAGCAGATCACCGAATCGCTGTGAATCTGACTCCGAAAACTAGTTCAACCACCGACGGCGAGCCACGCCACCAAGACCGAGCAAGCCCGTGCCAAGAAGCAGCAAGCTGGCTGGTTCAGGTGTCGGAGTCACCGGGATGTCAACGCTGAATGCATCATAGTTCGTGCATGTCGTTGCAGTTGCCGTTGGGCACGCTGTGCCGCTTTGGAGGTCCAAGTGGACCGTACCGAAGCTGGCAAAGCCGGCCGGAGTTGTAAACAACACATTGATGTCAAGCCGTCCGCCCGTCAGATCGAAGCCGGTGATGGTTCCCGTCAGTGTGGCATCATCGTCCGTTAGATCGGTAATTGTGAGTGAGCTGGTGGATGTGTTGAACGCCACTGAAAAAGACTCGCCAGCTTCGTCAGTGTCGAAGCCAGGAAGATTAAAAACCAACGCGTCTACGCTGATACCCGCAGACGAGAAATTGCCGCCATTCTGGGTAACCGTTCCGCAATTGAGCCCGCACTGGAAATCGGTCGGCGTGGCTTTCGCCTGCGGCGCATATAGACCCAGCATCAGCAAGCAAAGAGTGCCTACTGCGATTTTACTGATCGTTCTTACCATATTTGTCTCCTCCTCGAAATTCCCCGAACTACATTCCCCAGTGGGTCTAGTGCAACCTTCCTGCCAAAGTCAGAGCATTCAGCCTTTACACTGGTAAAACCGTAACTCATTGAAAATAGATGCCTTGAATGAGTCATCCGCGAGAAATGTGAACGCCGATAGGTAATAGTACCTTGATCTCTTGCATGTCAGTGGATTTTATCTGCAATTGCTTGCATATGACGTCTTCACTGCACTTGCCCGAGAGTTCGGCGAGCTTGCTCTGCGTCGGCACTGTCGAGCTTCATCTGCAGCGCCGCTTGGAGTTCAGCCTTCCCTTTATCCTTTTGACCGGTTGCCACTAGCGCCATGCCTAAGTGATAGCGGTATTGGGCCGAACTGGGTTCTTTCTTTACGCAATCTTGTAACAAAGGAAGCGCTCCCGGGTAATCCCCTTTCTTGTACATAATCCAGGCCAGCGTATCGGAAAACGATGGCACATCGGGCTGCAACGATTTCGCCTTTTGCGCAAGCCCTAGCGCTACGTCCAGGTTCTTTCCCTGCTGGGCGTACACCCAAGCCAGGTTGTTCGCCGCCACGGCCATTGTTGAATCAATTGCCAAAGCTTGCTGGAACTTTTCACTGGCTTTATCGAGATTCCCCTCGCTCAGATAAATATTCCCGATCGCTGCAACAACCGGTGCCGAACGGGGTTGCAACGCTAAACCCTTCTCATAGGCTTCAGTTGCGCCACTGACGTCTCCCTGATCACGCAATACTTGCCCAAGCTGCAAATAACCCCCAAATAGTTTCGGATTCAGTTGAACCGCCCTTTCCGTCTCTGAACGTGCAGGGCCGTAATTTTTCCCGGCAAGCTGAATCGCGCCCAGGAGCAAATGCCCTCCCGGATCATTTGGGTTTGCAGCAACAAATTGCTGAGCTATGGAAACCGCCTTTGGCTGCTGGTGGTCCGCCATCAAAAAATTCGCGTACGGGCTCAACGGCGCGCTATCGTGAGGTGCCAAGGCTATAGCCTTCTGAAACTCGCTTTCGGCCTCCGGGAGTTTCTTTTCCGTCGCGTAGAGCTGTCCCAGACCTACGTGAGTTGTCGGGTTTGTCGGAGCAAGATTCTCGGCGGCGATCAATTCGGCCTCCGCCTTTTTCCCCTGCCCCTGCCGTAGCAGAGTATCCCCGAGCAACAGACGATAACTGGGATCTTTTTGGTTCTTGTCAACAAGCTCTTGGGCATAGATCTGCGCTACGGAAAAATTGCCCTGCGCCACATTCAACTGGGCCAACGCCCGCAACGCGATGGGCAGACCTGGCGAAATCCGAATGGTTTCCTGGAACTCCGTGCCTGCCTGGCCCGGCTCGTTGAGCTGCCAATGGGCCATGCCGAGATAATAATGCGCCTGCGCGGAATCCGCCGCGTCGCCCACGACTTTCTGTAACTCGTTCACCGCGTCTTGGGGTTTTCCCTGCGCCATTAACACGCGCCCATGCCCAATGCGCGCCGTCGTGTCCTTGGGAACCTCTTTCAGAAGCTCTTCGTCGACCGCCGCTGCCGGCTCTGCCTGGCCGGTGCTCAAGTACAAATCTTCTATGCGCTCCTGCAGAGCAACCCGCTGTGGCAACGGTGCTTTTGCCGCAAGATCCAGCCCGCGCTTGTATTCCGCGACCGCCTTATCCGTCATCTTTCTCTCGAAGTAAAAGTCACCGATGCCACGGGCAGCGTCGACGGATTGGGGCACATGACTGCGAAGCTGATCGAGGACGCCGTCAGCATCAGTCTGTTTGCCCGTGTCCAGCAAAATACCCGCCCAGGCAACGTAGATTGGAATCGCATTTGGATTCCACTTGGCGGCTTGTTGAAGGGTTTGCTCCGCTTCGGGCACCTTGTTTTGCACCCTGTAAAAGTTAGCCAGGTCAACGTAGGATTGCACCGACGAGGGGTCTACCTGAATGGCCTTTTTCAGGTTCGACTCCGCCTCCGGGAATCGATGCAAAACCATATTGACCAGCGCCACATCCAAATACGGGCCCGGCTTGGTGGGCTCGAGTTCCACCGCTTTTGAATAATCCTGCAAGGCTTGATCGTATTTCTTTTGCGCTGCCAGGGCTGAACCGCGGACTCGATATGCCTCACCGTTATTTGGATCGAGCTTGATGACGAATGTCGCATCCTCTTCAGCTTTGGGAAATAGATGGCCGGCAAGCAATAATTTCGCCCGCTCGAATCGGGAATCGATACGATTCGGGTCAACTTGAACGGCCCTTTCAAGCGCCGCATATGCCGAATTGCCGTCGCCGAGAGCCTCATCCGCTTGCGCCAACTTAATGTATGCGTCCACATAGTTCGGGTCGATCTTCAAGGCGTTCCGGTACTCAATCACCGCACTCGAATACTGGCCCTTTTTCATGTAGGCCACGCCTTTTTGCACGTAGTTCGCTTTGGCCTTTTGCGGGTCCCGCGCGCACGAAGCCAACAGAAGCGCAGCCGCAGTGGCTGCCACCAAACTCGATATTGCCCTTCTCAATGCCGCTTTCATGAACTCCTCCATGGCCGATTCTGATTAGTTCGGGATAACTTCGTTAAGATGAGGAAACATGCCCTGCGTAAATTTAACTAGCCTGGCGTGCGCTTCGGCAAAATCGCCGGTTCGGGCGATTGGTGTAATCAGGCGCACCAGGGCGCCGTCAGTCCGGTTCCGTGTAATGGCGTCCGAGATCATCCAAAACTTTCCCCAATACTCGCTCGCAATCACACGGCCTCGACCTTGATACCAGTAGAACACAAGCTGTTTATCCAGCCCATTTGCGATTACGTATTCGTTTACGACAATCTCTCGGCCGTTGTCGAGTCTGATCGTTGTGTAATCGGAGCGAATCGGATCCCAGCCAGCTCCGGGCAGGCAATTTTTAGGCGAGTGTATTGTGTCCCCGGTCCGCTGAGTCGAATAGTATCCAACGTAGAGCTGAACTGCCGCGCCTGCCGGATTCATGTACAAACGATTCGTGTAATCAGTCACACTCACGGCTTCCACAATGCGCTGCTCGAGCGGCTGTTCCTGTCCGTTCCAATTTCCGATTGTGTATGGCAAATCGTGGAGCGGTTGATGGGCCACGACTGGCTCTCCATGACTCATGGCGTGCAACAACGTCACTCCACCCACAAGAACGAGTGCCACGATGCACAGACGTATTGTCATGCCACGGCTATTCATGGACCTGCTCCTTCTGTGCTCCCGGAATCTTGCGCAATAGCCAATGGCACACGAACATCAGAATCAGCGCCGCAACGAAGATTACCCAGCCGGAAAATTCGTGAAAGAATCCTTCGGCCATTTCGTGCCCGAAATGATAGGTCAGCACCCCTGCCCCCATGATTCGGATTGCGTTGCTTACGATCGCGATGGGAATCATTAAAAACGCCAGCACCCAGCGTATCCAGCGCCTATCCTGCATCAAGTAGCCGTAGGCCACCGCCAATGTGATTAGCGTCATAAGTGAACGGATTCCGCTGCACGCTTCAACAACTTCCAGCGTATAGTTCGGCAGGATAATTAAATTACCTTCGCGCAGAACCGGCACGTTTACCAGTTGCAACCAAAACGTAGCGAATCGGGATGCGAGCAGTTGCAGTGGGAACGTGATTTGGTTATAGATGAGCACGGGAATCGGGATCATCAGAATCAGAAAACCGAGCGGGAACGAAACCGCCCGCAACGTCTGCCATCCCGCGAGGAACAAAACGATTCCCGCTATAATCACCAACAGAGAAAACCGGCTGGTAAAAAGCTCCGCGCCCAACGAACCCAATAACAGCAAACAAATGGCTCCGACCATTACAGCCAACCCGAAATTCGATGGCTTCCACGAAATTCGCGCCAGTTTGTGGCGCTCCTTCCAGATCACGTACCCGGAGAAGAGTGGTACCAAAAACCCGTGGCCGTAGTTCGGATCTTGCCACCAATCTAAGACTAAGGCCTTGAGAATGGGGCCGTACAGAATGAGCAGCAATACGGAAACAACACCGACCCAAACGCTCCAGGCAACCCGTCTTTCGGCATGCTCTTCGGTGAGGGCGGTTCGAGTTACAGGAGAATCAGCCAAGCTTCGTACCCCACTTTTCGGTCGCTCAAAAGCGCTTCTTCCGATAATAGCCTACAAGAGTCTTTTCTTCACGTCCGGCGCGGTTACAACTGCTCGCCATCTGCACATACTGTGCAATGCTACTACCTAATCCGCAAATTCCTTATCTGGATGGACTAGTATAACTTACTGTCAAAGAAAAACTTAGTCGTGGGAGGGAATCCTCCTAGGGGAAACGCCTGTCGCCGGTACGAATATATGCAAATAGTTGCACATACGACCGGATTCTTTTTTCTCGCTGACGACCGCCTCGATGAGGACTAGTTTAGCGTGCTAGTCCAGGCGCACGCAGCCTCGAAATGCGGGTCCCTTGGGTGGCTTCTTCAATAAAGGGCCAAAGCGTTCAACCCTCATTTGTCGTGCTTGGCATAACGCGGCTTTTGGAGTGAGGCGCTTTGATCCGACGAATCCAAACGCGGAAAATTCCGCGTCTTCTGAAGCCGAATCGGTGGCCAATTCCGGTCTTTCTTGGACCCTCACAAAGTGACACCCGGCGATAATCTCTTTCCACTTTCCACGAATTGCACGGCTCGATACACGCGGAGAAGCCACAACCGCAACTCCAGCCCCTAGAACACCCGGAGAACAGATTTCGTACCTGTCCCTTTTCGCGACCTGTGAACAGGTGTCTGCAACTTCGGCATTCAGTAACATTTCACCCGTCAGACAAGAACACCAGAATTTGGGGAGCCGACCGAATGAGACCAGAAACTCACGAGACCAAAATCTCAGTGCGAGCTTCGGAACTAGTACCTAACGGTGGACGTTTAACAGTGCTCGGAATTGCATCGCTGGCACTGCTCTGCGTCATGTCTCTAAGCGGCTGCGGCCTTACTACAAATTCCAGTGCCAAACAAGTTCCGGGGGCTTTGGCGGCCCTAAAAGTGGCAACTCCGACGTTACCCCCCGCGCAGACGCAAGGCTCTTACCAGACCTCTTTATCTGCGTCAGGCGGTAAGGCCCCCTACACATGGAGCGTAACCTCTGGCGTACTGCCAACTGGCCTCGCCTTGACAAGTGCCACGGGAGCAATCTCTGGCAGACCTTCCACGGCGGGAAATTTCTCCTTTGCTGTCCAAGTACGGGATTCTTCGTCGCCGCTTCAGACGGCAAGTGCGCCCTTGACGATTGACGTCTCCGCTCCTGCTGGCACTTTACAGATTACGACTGGCAGCCTTCCCGGCGGCACTAACTCGAAGGCTTATAGCGCGACTTTAGCAGCTGCGGGCGGATCAGCGCCGTACACATGGTCTCTCGCATCCGGTTCTCTGCCTCCGGGACTGTCACTCAACGGGACTACCGGTAACATCGCTGGTACGGCTTCGCAAAACGGACAGTTTAATTTCGTCGCCCAGGTAACGGATAATAGTTCCCCAGCCCAGACGGCAAGTGCGCCCTTGACGATTGTCGTCTCCGCTCCTGCTGGCACTTTACAGATCACGACTGGCAGCCTTCCCGACGGCACTAACTCGAAGGCTTATAGCGCGACTTTAGCAGCTGCGGGCGGATCAGCGCCGTACACATGGTCTCTCGCATCCGGGTCTCTGCCTCCGGGACTGTCACTCAACGGGACTACTGGTAACATCACTGGCACGGCTTCGCAAAACGGGCAGTTTAATTTCGTCGCCCAGGTAACGGATAATAGTTCCCCAGCCTTGACTGCAACTGCACCTTTGTCGATCACCATCCTTGGCGCGTCTGGACTAGACCAGTATGGCGGTCGCACGGATATTCAGTGTTCGACCTCAGGTAAGTGGAGCACTCAAAAAATAGCAAATCAGTGGTGGTTCTGCACCCCTTCGGGCAACGGATTCTTCCTGCTGGCGGTTGATGTTGTCGACCAAAATGGCGGTTCCGGTTACCCGACGACCGTCCAGGCGAAATATGGAGGCTCCCAGACTTGGGCCACAGAGACAAATAAGC
>DASZCH010000094.1:0-22056 GCA_035943235.1 Candidatus Acidiferrales bacterium | reverse complement strand
GATGAAAGGAACAGACTAACCCAGTAGACGCATCGCAGTTCGTGGAGGTAGGGATGGTTCGGTTCGATGCCGCGCATAGAGCTGTTCATTACCCGCCTGACCGTCGTTTTCGCATTTGGATTCGACCATCCATCCTGCTCGGAATCGGAATCGCCATCCTCTCCGTCATCGTGGCCGCTTGGGTGGAAGTCGCGGTAGTCGGAATGCCTCACGTTCCGGCGGTTCCGCAGATTTATCCAAACAACTTCGCGGGGCCGCACGGCTTTCCCGTGTGGGTGCGCTACTGCCACTTCTTCAATTTTCTTTTTGTCATGATGCTGATTCGAAGCGGCCTTTCGATCCTGGCGGACCATCCCCGCCTCTATTTCAATGATGGCTGCACGCCGGGCAGCGAATGGATTCGGTTTACGCCGTTGAAAGTTCCGCGCGACCGCCTGTGGACCGCAAAGGACGATGCGCGCTACATCTCACCACTGGTTGGCACGCCCGGCTACCGGCACACCATCGGCATCGCGCGAGTGTGGCACTTCATTGACGTGCACGGCTTCATCATCACCGGCATCATTTTCATTGCCATGCTGTTAGACACCGAACAGTGGCGGCGCATCGTGCCGACATCGCCGCTCGTGCTTTTGCAAGCATGGAACACGTTCGTGCATTACGCGACGTTACATTTGCCGCCGGAACCGAACGGCTTTTATGGCTATAACGCATTGCAACAGATCGCCTACTTCACCGTGGTGTTCGTATTCGGCCCGCTTGCGATTGCGACTGGCATCGCCATGTCTCCAGCGGTCGTGAACCGGTTTCCGTGGTACGCGCGAATCTTCGGCGGTCGGCAGTCCGCCCGTTCTATTCATTTCCTCACCATGTTCAGCTTCCTTGCATTCTTGGTCGTGCACGTCACTCTGATCGTGATGACGGGATTCGCGCGCAACATGAACCACATTGTGATGGGCACAGACGATCTGAATCCCCTGGGGATGTGGCTCGGGTTCGTGGGAATCGGAGTGGTCGTTCTCTCGTGGATCGTGGCGCACTACATTTCCTGGCACCATCCGCGCGGAGTGCAACACGCCCTCAAGTCGGTGACGTATCCGATGCAGCTTCTTACGCTGAATCGGCTTCTGCCGCAGCAGAAGTACACGGAGAAGGAAATCTCTCCTTACTTCTGGCCCAATGGGAAAATGCCCATCCGCGATGACTGGAAGCACCTGGCAGACGGGGGATTTGACGGTTTTCGCTTGAAAGTCGGAGGCTTGGTCGAAAACCCTGTGGAGCTTTCTCTCGCCGATCTGGAGCGCCTGGGCGAGGTCGAACATATCACGATGCATCATTGCATCCAGGGATGGAGCGGCATCGCCAAGTGGGGCGGAATTCCTATGGAGAAGCTAATCGAACTTGTCAGGCCAAGACCGGAAGCGAAGGTCGTCGCTTTTTTCTCCTTTGGCGAAGCTCTTTATGGCGGACATTATTACGATACACAAAGTCTGGAGAACGTTCGAAAGCCGCAATGCCTGCTGGCTTCACGAATGAATGGACAGCGCCTTGCGCAAGTGTACGGGGCGCCCCTGCGGTTGCGCGTCGAAAATCAGCTTGGCTACAAGATGGTCAAATGGATCGAGCGGATCGAATTCATTGAATCGGAAAAATCGCTGGGCGAAGGAGAAGGCGGCAAAAACGAAGATGATGAGTATTTCGACCTGCTGCCCAATATTTGATGCCGAACCTGAATTCTAATCCTCGCGAGCATCCGGGCGCTGATCATATTCTTTCCTTTTTCCGAAGGCTCCGTCTCGACTGGCTGCTGCTTCACTTCCCGCCTCGGCTTGTGCGCTCAGTCTACGTGTTTGTGAATGGCTTCATCACGATTGCAGTGCTCGCGCTACTGGCGCTCGTGAGCCGCAACCCATTTGTGTTTCCGTCCCTCGGACCTACCGCCTATCTCCTGTTCTTTTCCCCGCTCGGCAGGACTTCAAGCCCCCGAAACACGGTCTGCGGCCACGCCATTGGGCTCGTCTGCGGTTATGTGGCGTTCGTCGCTACGGGTGCCGGAGCACTGCCCTTCGGCGTGCACCCCGGAATTTTCTGGCCAAGAATCCTGGCGGCGGCTCTCTCGCTCTCAGCGACAGGCGCGTTCATGGTTCTTCTCGACGTGAGCCATCCCCCGGCAGGCGCCACCACATTGATTGTTTCGCTGGGCATCATTTCAAAACCGCGCGAACTGGTCATCATCGAGGTAGCGGTCTTCCTGCTCGTCGCCCAGGCTCTGCTGATCAACCGACTGGCCGGATTACGGTATCCGTTCTGGAGTTCTCCCGCTTCCATCACGGAGTGAAAGACGCCGGGCGGAATCAGCCAATATGCTCTCTGCCAACACTCCGCGACCTGTTTGGCTCGACGACAACACAAAATCCATCATGGACCGCGCCATCGCGCGTGAGCAGTCCCTTTCGCGCCTGCTGATGACGTACATCATTACCGGTTTAATTTTCATGCTGCTGCCCGGCACATTTCTTGGCGTTTGGAACCTCATCAAGATCAGCAGCCGCGAAGCGGCGGAGTCCATCTCCCCAGCATGGATTCAAGCGCATGGCCATGCGCAACTGTTTGGCTGGGTCGGCACCTTCATCCTTGGGATCGGTTTTTACTCCATACCGAAATTGCGAAAGCTGAAACCGTTTGCGCTCTGGTCTGCGTGGCTCACGTGGGTGCTGTGGGTCCTCGGAGTGACGGTTCGCTGGTTTTCGAACATATATCCCTGGCACTGGCGGATTGCGCTGCCCCTGTCCGCTGCGCTTGAACTGGTCGCATTCCTCATTTTCTTTCAAGCGGTGGCGAGCCATCGCCCGTCGAGCGGCTCGGCGAAGCCGCGTGAGCCGTGGATATTACTCGTGATCGCGGCAGCTCTTGGCCTGCTCGCGTCTCTTCTGCTGAACCTTGGCGCTTCGTTTCAACTGGCGCTCACTGCCGATTCTCCGGCATTCTCGCACCTGTTTGACCAGAGGTATTTAATCGTCTCCACCTGGGGCTTCATCGTTCCCATGATCTGGGGATTCAGCGCGCGCTGGCTGCCTGTGTTAATGGGATTGCGCCCCTTGCGGAACTCGTTCTTGCTAACGGCCCTCGGTTTGAACACCGTAGGTGTGATCCTGGGCTTCCTGGAACACTTCTTGGCCGCTGGTATCCTTCTTCTAGCCGGAGCGGCAACGGCTGTTGCGGCGATTCGCTTCTTCGAGCCCAGACTTAAACCAGCGAAAACCGTCAACGTTCACCCCAGTTTTCCAGTCTTCATCCGAATCGCCTACGGTTGGTTGCTTATCGCCGCTGCTCTCGGCATTTGGGCCGCGCTTGCCGGTGCGGCGCCGGGGATCTGGGGAGCCTCCCGTCATGCTCTGACGGTTGGCTTCATCGCCACGATGATTTTTTGCGTTGGGCAGAGAATCCTGCCTTCGTTTTGCGGGATGCGCGTGCTGTGGAGCCCGAGACTTATGCTCGTAATGCTGGTCTTGCTGATGAGCGGATGCACACTCCGCGTCGCATCGGAAATCCTCGCCTATCAGGACTACGCGAAATGGGCGTGGAATATCCTGCCGATCTCTGCGCTCATTGAACTCACAGCGGTGACGCTGTTCGCCATCAATCTGATTGTGACATTCGCTCGCCCGCCTGTCGTCGCATCTCCCTTACCATGACAACTGAGTGACGAATTGCGGAGCTAGGACGCAAGTGGGAGATACTGACCGAGGCACTCAGCTCAACGTTTCGTTCGTTTCTTGCTCGCCGATCTCTTTGCGCTCTTCTCGGGCCACGACTTCAAAAGCCGAAGTGCTGAGCCTTTGTGAATCGCGATGTGCTCCGTCTTATCGCTCTTGATGAAATATTGGGGCTCTTCTTTGGTGGCGTGGTGGATGTAGCCCTTAAATTTCGTATCGGAAACAACTTTCTTTACAACTGTACCCCGAACTCGACCTGCTTCCGAGTTCCACGCGACGTGATCCCCGCGTTTGAACGTCTTCGACATCTCCGGCCGCTACCGAATGGAAGCTGCATCCCGCCAGGCAATGGTCAGGAGAAAAGCGCTGTCAACCATGCCTTCGACATCGTGAGGAATATCGTGCTCCAACGTCAGCATCTGGCCGGCCGCAAGTTCTACCGAACGCTCAGCCGTGCTGAACCGCAGTTTTCCTTCAAGCGTTTGGACCGAGATTCGTCCTTCGGTGCGATGTTTCTCCAAGCGTCCGCCGGCTTTCATGACGATCAGCACCACGCGGAAATCGGGATATTTGGCGAGCGTTTTCGCGGTATGCCCGGATTGCCAGCGCCCTTCTGATCGTAGCTGTTGGATTTCTCGGTTCAGGTCCAGCGTCAAGAGCGGCGCGGTTAAAGTCCCCACCTCGTGTTCTCGTCCCGTCTGTGGCTTTGCCTCTGCCGTCATGATGATTTCACCTCTCCTTTGGAGATGCTGGTACCACGAACAAGCCATCTTCGGCCAGCGACACCGCAAATTCAAGAGTCGCAAACCCGACTAGCTTGCCGCAACCATCCCTCCTCTCCCGCCGTCTCCAATGCACGGCACTCAACCGTAACGTATTAAGCAGTCCATTGCATCTGTTACTTGACTCGTTACGACACCAGTATATGATTGGGTTCCCTTCCAGAAATTGGCGCACAGATGCCGGCCATCCTCTCTGAGCCTTCGATTCTGTGCTCCGCGTAAACACTCATTCCTGTTCCGGCGCGCGCCAGCGTGCGCGATGTGTACGAGACCGCGCGCGTGTCTGCACCGCGAAACACGGAAGAGCTTCGCTGATTGTTGGCTAAGAGAGGGACCACAATTGCTCGCTCGAGCAGATCATATGTGTAAAAAACTAAGAGTTCTCCTCCTCGACAATAACCTCGCAGGCGCTCCTCTTCCGCCCGCCACTTTCACCGAACCTCTCTCCCACAATATCGAATTGACGCGAGCCGATTGCATGGCTCAGATCCCCACGCATCTTCCCAACCATGCGCCCGACGTGATCTTGCTCGTCCTGGAGTCGCCGGACGCGCACGGACTGGAAACGCTAAGAAAGATCCGCGCCTCTGCGCCCGCCGTTCCCGTCGTGCTCCTCACTGCCGTGGATGATGACGCTCTGGCCGCACAGGCCCTGCAGGCGGGTGCGCAAGAGTGCCTCATCATGGGGCCGCAACATGGCCAGCTAAACGCGCGCGATCTTCTGCGAGCGCTCCGTCACGCCGTCGAACGCAAAAGACGCGAAGACGCCTTGTTCGCCGAAAAAGATAGGACGCAAGCGGTCCTCAATTGCATCGACGACGCTGTCGTTTGCACGGATGCTGCTGGGAATATCCGTTTCCTTAATCTCGCGGCGGAAAAAATGAGCGGATGGCCGTTGCAGGAGGCTGGCGGACGCCCCATATCCACGGTTCTGCAAATCCTCGATGGTGTCAGCCGTGAAATCGTCGCCAGTCGCGTGGACATCGAGGCTGGGCGCGGCGCTCCCATGCACCGTGCCGGCGACTCTCTGCTGCTTCGCCGCGACAAAATTGAAATTCCCATCGAATACTCCGTCGCTCCTGTTCACGGCGTTGCGGCAAGCGTTGCCGGAACGGTGCTCGTGTTCCGTGAGATCGGCGCGGCCAGGGAAATGGCCCGCGCGGCTCAAAAGATGGCCCTCGAAATGGCGCATTCCGCTCAGCACGACTATCTGACCGGTTTGCCCAATCGCATGCTTCTGAACGATCGCGTTGACCATGCGATCGCCACCGCGCCGCGCCATCTGTCGAAAGTCGCGGTGCTGTTTTTGGATTTGGATGGCTTCAAACACATCAACGACTCCCTTGGGCATTCCATCGGCGATAAACTTCTTCAATCCATCGCACAGCGATTGCTGAATTGCGTGCGCGCCGCGGACACGGTCAGCCGGCGAGGCGGCGATGAATTCGTGGTGCTCCTATCGGAAATGGAGCATGACGAAGACGCCGCCGTTTCCGCCACAAGGATAATGGAAGCTATAAAAGAGGTTCATTCCGTCGACCAGCACGACCTTTACGTCACGGCCAGCATCGGCGTCAGCGTCTATCCGGACGACGGCTTGAATTCCGAGACGCTAATCAAAAATGCGGACACAGCCATGTACTACGCAAAGGAAAACGGCCGTCAGAAGTATCAGTTCTTCAAGCCGGCCATGAACGTGCGCGCCGTTGTGCGCCAATCCATCAAGGAGAGCCTGCGCCCTGCCTTGCGCCGCCGGGAGTTCGCGCTGCATTACCAGCCTAAGATCCGCTTGCTGACCGGAGAGATTACCGGCGCGGAGGCGTTGATCCGTTGGACGCATCCCGTTCGCGGCACCGTCTCTCCCGCCGAGTTCATTCCGCTCGCGGAGGACTGCGGCCTGATTCTCTCCATCGGCAATTGGGTGCTCCGCGAAGCCTGCAAGCAAGCCTTGAACTGGCTGGGAGCCGGCTTGCCGCTGGGCACCATGGCCGTCAACGTCTCCGCCATGGAACTCCGCCACGAAAACTTTCTCGAAGGTGTATTGGCCGTCCTCGACGAAACGGGTCTGGACCCCGCATACCTCGAGTTGGAACTGACGGAAACGGTTCTGATGAAGAACGCCGAGTCCACGACATCCATCTTGAAGGCTCTTCGAACAAAAGGCGTACAAATCGCGTTCGACGATTTTGGCACCGGTTACTCCAGCTTAAGCCATCTGCGAAAGTTTCCGCTCGATGCCCTCAAGATTGACCAGTCATTCGTCCACCAGCTCAGCACGGCTCCCGACGAGACCACCATCCTGACTGCCATCATCGATATTGGCCGCAAGCTTAAACTGCGCGTCATTGCGGAAGGCGTCGAAACAAAGGAAGACCTGGCTTTTCTCCAGGCGCACGATTGTGAGGAAGCCCAGGGCTACTACTTGAGCCGCCCCCTGCCTCCCGAGCAGTTCGCTAAGCTCCTCCAATCCGGTCTTCAGCGAGCGCCTCTCGTCCTCCACCCGCGGCTTATGGGCGGTCAATTAGCAGGCCTGCGCCGCTGACGAAACGCCGCAACACGAAAAACCGTCACGCGGCGTGATTCCCTTCTCTGAGCGCATTCGTGGAAGTGCCTGCGATATCCATGCTGACGGCCTGCCTTTCGGCGAATTCAGTTTATCCAGTTTCATAAGCCTCAACCTGATGTACACTCGCGCGTTGGAAATGAAGCAAAGGCTCAGCCTTAGGGGCGCACGCCTCTGGCCGTACTTTTGGAGTGCGGCGGCTGTCGTCGCGGGCAACGCGTTGCGAGCTCAACGCACTTTGGAATACGGCGGCTCGACGCCGCTTTGCCTTTGCGCTGTTTCCTTCTTCGCCCTTTTCTGCGGAGTCCGTCCCAGCTCAGCAACGTGATGCGAAATTCAAACGAGGTCGACTGAATACCATGACGCCTTCAAGGAATGCGATGCGAGTTATTTGCCGGTTGCGTTGGCCATTTACCAAGAGGATTCCATGCACGCTGCTTTGCGCCCTGTTTTGCGCGATTCTCTGCTCGCTCCCGGCTGCGCCTCCCGCCGCTGCGCAATCCAACATCACGGGATTCTGGATCCTCAAGACCCCCACCGGCGACGGGAACTTCCGCCAGATGTTTCTCGACTTGAAGCAGGACGGCGAGACCGTCACCGGAAAAGTTATGTTCGGCCCGCGCCGCGAGGTTCCCATCAGCGACGGAACATTGCGCAATGGAGCTCTCCATTTCACCGTCGCCTTTGGGCGCGCTCCTCGCACGCGGCAAGTGACGTACGACGGCACGGTCGAGGCCGGCAAAATTTCGCTCACATCCACATTCCCTGGCCGCGCGCCTCTGACAGGTATTGCCGAGCGCGGCGACCCGAAAGTCATGCAGCCCCCGGCGCGCATTCCTCCTCCCGCGCTGCACGACGTGCCGGACAACGGCCTCGCTCGCACGCCACCCATGGGCTGGAACAGCTGGAACAAATTTGCGGGCAAGGTGACCGACGCGGACGTCCGCGGCATGGCTGACGCGATGGTTTCGAGCGGAATGAAGGATGCGGGCTACATTTACATCAATATTGACGACACGTGGGAAGGCCCGCGCGACGCGAACGGCAACATTACCAGCAACCTGAAGTTCCCCGACATGAAGGCGCTCGCGGATTACGTTCACTCAAAAGGGTTGAAGATTGGAATTTATTCTTCTCCCGGGCCCAAGACTTGCGCGGGCTACGAAGGAAGTTACGGACACGAGCAGCAGGACGCCAATACCTACGCCGCATGGGGCTTCGATTACTTGAAATATGATTGGTGTAGCGCGGACCAAATCTACAAGAACGAAGATATGCAAGCGGTGTATCAAAAAATGGGCGATGCCCTCCTTAAGACCGGACGTCCCATTGTTTTCAGTTTGTGCCAGTACGGCGAAGAAAAGGTCTGGACGTGGGGCGCGAAGGTGGGCGGAAATTTGTGGCGCACAACCGGCGACATTAACGATAGCTGGAAAAGAATGGCGGAAATCGGATTCAATCAGTTCGACATCGCTCCGTACATTCGCGTCGGCCACTGGAACGATCCGGACATGCTCGAAATCGGCAACGGTGGCATGACGAATGACGAATACAAAACGCACATGAGTTTATGGTCGCTCTTGGCGGCGCCCCTGCTCGCCGGAAATGATTTGCGCAACATGTCAGCGGAGACGAAAGAGATTCTGACGAATCGCGACGTGATAGCCATCGATCAAGATCCCGCCGGCAAGCCGCCGACGCGCATTTCCGATCCCGCAGCTACCGCCGTCGTAGTGTCTCGGCCGCTGCAAGATGGTTCGCTCGCCGTGGGGCTTTTTAATCGCGGAGATCAATCGCAGGATGTCACCGTGAAGTGGAGCGACGTTGGCTTGGCCGGAAAAAAACTTCACGTGAGGGACCTGTGGAAGCACGCCGACGTTGCAGCATCAGCAGACGGCTATACAGCGGCCGTCCCGCCGCACGGCGTCGTTTTGCTGAAAGTAACATCCGGGCAGTAAAGACGCGCTTTCACTCACAATCCGCCACACGGCCTGGTCGTTTTCCGGAGAAAGTAGATTCTCCTTTACGGAGTCGCAGCTTTAGCTGCGACATAACGCATCCGCTTCTTTGGCGGTTTGAACCCCTGAAGCCTTCGACCGGCTAAGCGATTTCCTCGACGCCATCCGAAGCGTGACACACGTAAACGTCTGGCTGAATGTGCGTCTGCTCTTCATAGGATTTCGCGAGCTTGCCCGCGAATTCCGCGGCGTCATTCACCTCAACCAGATTGACTGTGCATCCACCGAATCCGGCGCCGGTCATGCGCGCACCGAGAAAGCCGGGAATCTTCCCCGCCAACTCCACCATCAGGTTCAATTCAGTCGACGAAACCTCGTAGTCCTTATCGAGACTCGCATGAGCTTCGGAAATCAGGCGGCCCAGCTCGACGAAATCGCGTTTGCGCAACGCAGCCGCGGCAGCGTGCACGCGAAGCATTTCGGTTGTGACGTGGCGCGCCCGTCGCCGAACGTTGTCGGGCCAGATGGAAGCGAGCTGTTCAATCTCCGGCCAGGATACATCGCGCAAAGTTCTCACCTCCGGCCGCACCGCGCGAATTCTTGCCACTGCGTCGTCGCATTCTTCCCGTCGCCGGTTGTATTCCGATGAAGCCGCGAGCGCATGTTTCACCATGGTGTTGGCAACCACCACAGCCGCGCTGCCTTCATCGAACGGGACCAGTTCGATTTCGAGGCTCCGGCAATCAATCAGCAGCGCATTGCCGCGGCGTCCGCAGCAAGCCACGAGCTGATCCATGATTCCGCAACGCATCCCCACATATTCGTTCTCCGCCCGCTGAGACGCGCGCGCCAGTTCAACACTCTCCATTTCCAAATTTGAAAGACGCAGCAGCGCGAAGCCCGTCGAGACTTCGAGCGCGGCCGAGGAACTCAGTCCCGCGCCCATCGGAACATCATTCGAGATGACAATGTCTGCGCCTTGAATTGCCCGCCCTGTTTCGCGCAGCGCCCACGCGACACCCCGCACATAATTGCTCCAGTGATGTTTCCCCGGCCTCGCAGCATCCAAATCGCACTCAAACGTCTCCTGCATCTGCACCGAATGCAGCCGCAGCCGCCGATCATCGCGAACTTTTGCCGCGATGAAACATGAGCGGTCAATCGCGATCGGCAATACCCATCCCTCATTGTAATCGAGGTGGCCGCCAATCAAATTCACGCGGCCGGGCGCGCGAAAAATGCGCGGCGAGCCGCCAAATAGATCCTCGAAATATTTTCGTAACGCTTCCGGAGAGGTCATTGCGAGCTACCGAATCGAGGCACTGCGGTTCAATTCGAAGCGCGAAAAAAACGCGCGAACCACGTTCATGACGGGCGGCGGCCGGCGCGAGCTCCACCCCAAATCATTCCCAGGCCGAACGCGGTCATGATAATGCCCCACCAAAGATTCAAATTAATTTGCAGGCCCCACAAATCCGTGCGGTTCGCCGAAAATATGCCGTAGATCCCCACTGCTACCCCCATTGCGAGGAAGAGCAGGCCGATGGGCCAACGAATATCGAGTCCAGTCTCGGAATCGTTCATCGGAATATCCAATTCAGCGCTATCACAATCACGCCGACCGCGATTGCCAGGGTTGCCGGCCTGCGCAGCACGGAGAGATGGCCGTAGCTTTGCCTTTTCGTCAACGAATACACCAGGCCGCCGAGTTCCGCTTCAGGCCGCGGCCGCGTGAACAAACTCACGACTATGGTGACGACGAAACACACGCCCCACGCATAGATTGCCCGGTCGAAATTCGCCGCCATCTCGCTTCGATAGAAGAACCAGCCATGCAGAGTCGCAAAGTAATGCAACGCCGCCGCGCCTGTCCCACTCGCCAATCCATAAAATGCTCCGTTCGCCGTGGTGCGTTTCCAGAACATGCCCAGCAAAAACGTTGCAAACAATGGCGCATTCACAAAGGAAAAGATCAATTGCAGATAATCCATGATGTTGTTGAAGCTCAGCGTGACGTACGCCGCAAAAATACTGAGCAGCACACCGCTGACCGTCGCGATGCGGCCCATCGCCAGATAGTGCGCGTCGCTCGCCGCCGGACGAATATAGGACTGATAAATATCGTACGTCCACACTGTATTAAAAGCCGTCACGTTCCCCGCCATGCCGGACATGAAACTGGCCAGCAGCGCCGTGATGCCGACTCCCAACATTCCCGGCGGATAATAATGCGCGAGCAACAGCGGTAGCGCCATGTTGTAAGAAACCTGCCCCTGCACCAAAAACGCCGCCTTCGGCAGCAAAACCCACGCCGCCATGCCCGGAACAATCACCAGAAAAGGAATGAACATCTTGGGTATCGCGGCGATCAGAGGAGTTTTTTGCGCGGCTGCCATGTCGCGCGCGGCCAGCGCCCGCTGGATCACAAGAAAATCAGTGCACCAGTATCCGAACGAGAGAACGAAGCCGAGGCCCGCGATCATTTGAAACCAGTCAACGCCCATCGGATTGGCGCTTGCATGGCCCAGGTTCGACCACATATGCGTAAAGCCGGGCGGCATGCGCGCCGCAAGGCCCCGCCAGCCTCCCGCATACGTGACACTCACCACCGCCAGCGGCAAAATCCCGAACACAATCAGAAAGAATTGCAGCACTTCGTTGTAAATCGACGACGTGAGCCCGCCGAGAAATGTGTAAATCAGGACCACAACCGCCGACAACAAAATCGTCGCGTGAATCGACCATCCCAGCATCAGCTTAAAAACAAGCGCCATCGCGTAAAGATTGATGCCGCTTGCGAGGATGGTCATGATGGCAAAGGTCATCGCGTTGAAGGCCCGCGTCTTCTCGTCGAAGCGCAGCCGCAAATATTCAGGCACCGACCGCGCGCGGCTGCCGTAATAGAACGGCATCATGCACAGGCCCACGAAAATCATGGCCGGAATCGCGCCCAGCCAATAGAAATGCGTCGTCAGCATGCCGTACTTCGCGCCGTTCGCGGCCATGCCCATCACTTCCAGCGCGCCCAGGTTCGCCGAAATGAAGGCCAGTCCAGTGATCCATGCGGGGATGCGACGTCCGGAGAGGAAAAAGTCCATGCTCGTCCGCATGGATTTCTTCAGCGTGAAGCCCACGCCGAGCACGAAAACGCAGTACAGCCCGATGATTGCGTAATCAATCCACTGCAGGTGCATGTTTGCCGCCAAGGTTCCAGATGCAACGATGCGCGAAACAGCGAATGCGTCACCGGCGAAAATGCGCGCCGGAGTCTTTGCTTCACCTCCGCGATGTGCTCTTCGCGGACATCAAACCATATCATTACCGCAAAACATTTGCCGTGGGAATTCACTCGTCAGACATCGAACAGGTGCGAGAAGAGGGATGGTGAATCGCGATGGCTGTAGGATAATGAAGCCTTCGCGGCCGGAAGATAATTTCCGCGCGGAAACCACTTATCCCAATCGAGCAAAGGCTGACTAAAAGTTGAGCAAGCGCCGCATGACTTTATGACCCCCACAAATCCGCATCACGCGAGCTCATCTCCCGAAGGCAGCGCCTCGCCTCCGGAAATTCGCAAGGCCGTCATTCTCGCTCGCGGCTTGGGAAAAAGAATGCGCTCGCCGGACCCGTCCGCTCATCTCGCCGGCGACCAGATGCGTGTCGCCGATGCAGGAATGAAAGCGATGATTCCCATCGGGCGCCCATTCCTCGATTTCGTGCTCAGCGCGCTCGCCGACGCGGGCTTCACGCAAGTCTGTCTCGTCGTCGGCCCGGAACACACGGCCATTCGCGAATATTACCGGTCACTTTCCCTGCGACGCCTCACGATCAGTTTTGCGATTCAGCAGGAGCCACTGGGTACGGCGAATGCCCTGCTAACCACGGAACATTTCGTTGCCGGCGAGGAATTCCTGGCGCTCAACTCCGACAACTATTATCCCGTGAAAGTTTTTCGCGCCCTGCAAACGCTCGGCGAGCCGGGATTGCCTGCCTTCGAACGCGACAGCTTGGTGCGCGAAAGCGAAATTCCGCCCGAGCGAGTTCGTCATTATGCGCTGCTGCAAATCAGCACGGCCGGATACCTCGAGAGAATCGTCGAGAAGCCTGATGAAGTACCCGACAAAACATTCGGCGCAGCCGCCGCCCGCACGGGCGAGGTATTTATCAGCATGAACTGCTGGCGCTTCAGTTCGGCCATCTTTCGCGCCTGCGAGCAGGTCCCTCGTTCCGCGCGCGGTGAATATGAACTGCCGGAAGCCGTACAATTCGGACTGGACTCACTCGATTTGCATTTCAAGGTGCTTCCGTTCCATGCGGGCGTGCTCGATCTTTCCCATCGGTCAGACATTGCCGTAGTCGCCTCGCGCCTCGCCAACATCCGCGTGGACCTCTGATTATTTGCCGAAGCGCTTCGCCTTATCCCTCGCGAGACCCGCGTTGCGCGTACTTCTTCCATAGCCGGAACGGCCGCAGAAAAACATACGACCTCGAAAACCGTTTCGGAACATCCGTCATCTCCCAGTCCTCTTCCGCGGGAGCGGTGGAGAGCCGCGCCCAGTAGCGGATCCCGTCCCAAAGCCCGCCCGTCATTCGGATTCGATAGAGAGATCGCTGTACAACGCCATTGGCCGCCGTCTCGCCGCTCATCAGTTGCTTGCTGAGCTGCCGCGTCAGCAATTTCGCCGTTTCGTCCGATTCAACTTGCTCCACAATTTCAGGCGGTATCTCCAAATCCAGAATCTCGTGCGCCAGTGAAAACGCAAGATTCAGCATTCGCGTAACTTTCAGCCGCTTCGCCTCAGCGATCAAGACCTGCCAATCAATACCAGGCGTTTGTTTGACAATCTCCGCAACATCCGCCACCCAAATCAGACGTCCCCAGAAATCCTTCGCGCCATGAACGGCCAGCATCAGCAACGTGTCTTCCGCCGCAAATGCCGGCACATCCTTGCCATCCATCCGCACGCTGACGGCCCGTCGAATCATCCCCTCGATATCCGGTCGCACCGGAAAGTGGCGCAGCGTGTGCTCCGTATGCAGTTCCACCATGGCGCGATGCGTCTTGTGAACGAACACATACTCTCCAGGAATCGCCCGCGGATCCGTCGCCGTAAAACGCTGCCGCGAAAGCCGCGCCTGATAATCAAGGCTCTCCATCGCGTCGTAAACAGCAGGCATGAACCCTTGCGGTGTCACAATGTCCAAATCATCAAACTGCCGTAGCGTTGGACTCCCGTACGCGCGCGCCGCCAGCACCGGCCCCTTATAGGGAACCGCTTGAATATCGCGCTCTCGAAACTTATCCAGAACGCGCAGCAGTTCAGCCGTCAGGAAAAGGCCGCGCATCGCATTTTCGCGGCTCTGTTCCGATATTTCCTTCATAACGTCCGGAGGAATTCTCGCGTCCGCGTCGACAAGATGTTTGTGCAGCAGCGGCAATAAACCATCTTCATCCGCCAGCCGCAGCAGTAGAGCCCAGTCGAGTTTTCCCGCGACAAGTTCACTCAGACGGCTGCGCTCCGCGTCGTTCAACTGCTCGCGCGCGCACGTCGCCAGCAATTGCATTTCAGCGGATTTCTCGTTGCACCGATCGGCCACGGGCAGGCAAGGCTCCTTCATCAGGACGTCGAAAGGCCAGCGGCAATCTTACTCTGAAAGAGATGTTGCGGCAGAAACAGAAGAAAAGCGCTACAGTCTCGCGAGGGCTTGCTCCAAATCTTCCTTCAAATCCTCGGCATCCTCCACGCCCACGGACAGCCGGATCAGATTATCGGTAATTCCCAACCGCTCCCGCTGCTTGGGCGAAAGATCGCGATGCGACGAAATCGCCGGATAAAGCACCAGGCTCTGAACGTCCCCCAGCGAAGTCGCCTTCAAAAATAATTCGAGCGAATCGACGAACCGGAAAATGTCTTCCCTGCCCGCGTCGCGAATCTTCAGCGATAGCACGCCGCCCGAACCTGCGTTATGGAATAGAGCCTTCGCCAGCCGGTAGTCCGGATGCGAATCGAGCCCGGGATAATATACGGCTTCAACTCGTGGATGCGCCGCGAGCCATTCCGCCATTCGCTGCGCATTTTCGCAATGCCGCGCAAACCGCAGCGGCAGCGTTTTCATCCCTCGCAGCGTCAGCCACGCTTCGAACGGCCCCAGCACCGCGCCCACCAATCGCGCAAAATGCCGTACTTCCGCCGCGTATTCTTCCTGCGTCACCAGCACGCCGCCCGTCAAGTCCCCGTGTCCGCCAAAATACTTCGTCGCGCTGTGAACCACAAAATCCGCGCCGTGCTCGAGCGGCCTCAGCAGCAGCGGCGTTGCAAAAGTATTGTCAACGACCACGCGCGTTTTCGCGGCGTGCGCTTCCTTCACCAGCAACGGCAGGTCCGGAACGCGAAGCAGCGGGTTCGTCAAACTTTCCAGCAGCAGCGCTTTCGCTTCGAGCTTCAAAATATCCTCGCGCTTGGCCGGATCAAAAACATCCACGAATTCAATTCGCGCGCCCCATCGCGCGGCCACGTCGAGGAGGAATTTTGTCGTCACTCCATAAAGGTCCTGCGAAGCAGCGATCGTATCCCCCTGTTCCACGCCTGCCGCCAGCAGCGCCAGCAAAATCGCGGACATCCCGGACGCGACGCTCAGCGCCGCTCCTCCGCCTTCAAGTGAAGCAACCGCCGCCTCGAGCGCCACATTCGTCGGATTGCCGTGGCGCGAATACGTAAAGCCCGAACGCTCGCCCGCGCTGATCGAATCAATATCAGCCAGATGGTCGTAAAGGAACGTCGCTGTGCTGTAGATCGGCGTGGACATGGGGATAAATCCGTCCGGCCGCGTTCGCTCGCCCGCGTGAACAGCGCGCGTTGCCAGTCGCCTCCTGCGAATATCCCGAACCATCTCGACTTCCTCCGGTTTCGAAAAGGGAAGCAGACATGCTATCGGGACGCGTGGTGAAAATCAATCGAGCCGTGGGACTTGTACGTGCGGAAAACAAAATCTGCGCGAGCGATAAAGGCGCTCAGTTCTGTTGGTCGAGCGTCTCGCGCACTTTCAAGGCGAGCGAGTTTAACGTGAAGGGTTTCTGCAGCAACACCGTTCCGCGGCCCAGAATCCCGTGGTGCACGATGGCTTCGTCCGTGTACCCCGACATATAAAGGACGCGAATTCCTGGGCGCACTTTCTGCATCTCTTCTGCGAGCTGGCGGCCGCTCATTCCCGCCATCACCACGTCCGTGAAGAGCAACTCGATCGGGCCCGCATGATTTTTCACCACTTCCACAGCCTGCTTTGAATTTTCAGCGGCAAGCACCGTGTATCCAATTTGTTCGAGGTATTCGCGGGCGAGTTCCCGAACGCCCTTCTCGTCTTCCACGAGCAAAATCGTCTCGCAGCCAAGCGGAAAGGATTTCGTCTCGGGCTTTTGCTGCGAAGGCTTCTCTTCCTCCCGCACACGTGGGAAGTACACTTTGAACGTCGTGCCTTTCCCCACTTCGCTGTAGACCCAGACATATCCGCCGCTCTGTTTGACGATTCCGTAGACCGTGGCGAGTCCCAAGCCTGTGCCTTTGCCCTTTTCCTTCGTTGTGAAGAAAGGCTCGAACACATGCGCCTGCGTCGCCGCATCCATACCGCAACCTGTGTCGCTTACCGCAACCATTACGTATTCACCGGGCTCGACAACCGCCTGCCGCGAATACGAGCTGTCGAGCTCCAGATTCGCCGTTTCAATCGTCAACTTTCCGCCGTCGGGCATGGCGTCGCGCGAATTGACCGCAAGGTTCAAGATCACCTGTTCCACTTGGCTGCGGTCTGCTCGTATGCGCCATAGTCCCGGCGGGTTCATCGTTGCCAGATTAATGTCCTCGCCAATCAGCCGCCGCAAAATGCTTTCCATGTCGGAAACGACAGATTGGATACTGAGCACTTGCGGCGCCAGCATCTGCTTGCGGCTGAAAGCCAGTAACTGCCGCGTCAGCGAAGCCGCGCGTTGCGAGGCATCATGAATCTGTTCTGCGTTGCGTCGCAGCGGATGTTCGCCGCCCAGCCGGTCCAGCAGCAGCTCCGTATAGCCTTGGATCACCATCAAAAGGTTGTTGAAATCATGCGCGATTCCCCCCGCAAGCCTTCCCACCGCCTCCATCTTCTGCGCCTGGCGCAACTGCGCCTCAAGCTGCTTGCGGTCCGTAACATCCAACGCCATGCTGATGACGCCAAACACATTTCCTTCGCCGTTCCGCAGTGGTTCCGCGTGACACGCGTACGATCCGCCGCCCCATTCCACATGGAACGTCACCGATTCGCCGGCCAGTGCCCGCCGGTGCGCCGCGATGGGTACAAACGTGCGATCCTCCGTTTGAAAAAATTCGAACAGCGATCTCCCTACCACTTCTTGCGGTTTCAACCCCAACCTAGAAAGCCCCGCGCCCACCGACGAAGTAAAGCGCAATTCCCCGTCAGTCGTCCACAGCACGGCCGGCAATTGTTCGACCAGCACTCGCAATCGTGCTTCGCTTTCTCGAAGCGCCGTCTCCGCCCGCTTCCGTTCAATCGCCAGGGCGATCTGCCCTCCCACGGAAGCAAGAAATTCCAGATCGCGGTGCGTGTACGCGCGCTCATCCTCATAATGCTGCACCACCAGCACCCCAATGGTCGCCGACGGCGTGCGCAACGGCACTCCCAGCCACGATGGCGATGGCGTCCCGACTAGTTCCACCTCGTTCTGCTCGGCCAGCGTGTCGAAGACGCTCTGCGGAATCAACATCGCTTCGCCTTTGCGAAACACATACGTCGTGCAGCTTCTTCCCATCTTCTGCGGGGGCGGTGCGCTGTCATACTGGTCCGCGAAAAACGGAAAATGGAACATGTCCGAAAGCGGGTCATGGAGCGCCACAAAGCAATTCTCCGCGTACAACACACGCTTCAACGACTGATGGATTCGATGAAGCAGCTCGTCCAGATTGTCCGTCACGTTCGCCGCGTGAATAATTTCGAACGACACTTGCCGCTCGGCTTCCGCGCGTTTCTGCAAACTCACATCCTCGATCGTTCCTTCGTAATAGCAGATTCGCCCAACCACGTTCCGCACCGCGCGCGATGTTTCTGAAATCCAGATCCTCGTCCCGTCTTTTCGGCAAACCTGAGTCTCGAATCTTTCTACCAGGTCGAATTCTTCCATTTTCCGCTTGAACTCTTCGCGCTGCGCGGAGTCGATGTAGAGTTGCCCTCCAATGTCGCTGATGGTTTCGATCATTTCCTCCGGCGACGAATAACCGAACATCCGCGCCATCGCGGGATTCACGCTGATGAAACGTCCGTCGGGCGTTGATTGATAAATTCCTTCAACCGCGTTCTCGAATATGCTGCGGAACCTTTCTTCCGCCTGCTTCTGCGCTTTTTCCGCGCGTTGCCGCGCCGTGATATCCCGGAACGTGACTACCGCCCCTACCACATCCTCACCTTCTCGAATCGCCGTGCTGATGAATTCGACCGGGAAACTCGTGCCATCCTTGCGCCAATACAATTCGTTCGCCCCATGCCGCGTAACTCCGTCGCGCAAAACCGCGAACGCGGGACACTCCTTCTCCGGATAAGGTGTGCCATCCTCTTTGCTGTGGTGCCACAGCGCGTGGCCGTTCCTGCCGATAATTTCTTCCGGCTCATATCCGAACATGCGCGCCGCGGCGCGATTGACGAACGTCGGATGGCCTTCGCCATCCAATCCGAAAATTCCGTCGCCGGCCGAATTTAGAATCATGTTCGTTTGACGGCTCAGCTTCATCAGTGCTGCTTCCGCTTCTTTCCGCTCCGTGATATCCAGCATGAAGCCGTGCTGCAACATCCGGCCATCCTTCGCGCGGCTCACCACGGCTCGGTCGCGGAACCATACCATTCGCCCGTCGCGCGCCAGCATTCGATACTCGATATCGATGTTTTCGCCTGTTTGCTGGCTGCGCTTTTCCGCGTCCATCACTTCCTTGCGATCGCCCGAGTAAACTTGCCGCAGCCACTGGCCGGTTTTCGACAGCCACTCCGCCGGCGAGAATCCCAGAATACTGGCGATTTGCGGGCTCACGTATTCCCAATTTCCTGCGTCGCCGAATTCCGCTACGTAGGTGATCGCCGGCAGCTGTTCGACGAGCTGCCTGTACCGCGACTCAGCTGCGCGCAACTGTTCGTCGGCGCGCTTACGCTCCGTGATTTCCTCATACACCGCAAAAATTCCCGCCAGCTTGCCGTGCAACATTAACGGCGCCGCGTGCAGCTCCACGTCCACAAGGCTGCCGTCCATCCGCCGCCGCCGCGTTGTCGCCTGAAGGTTCTCTCCCGCCAGCGCCCGGCTGGTGAAATCCGCAGCCTCCGCCGCCAGCGTCGGAGGCGCGATAAAATCATCCACGTCGCTTCCCACGATTTCATCCAGGCGGCAGCCGAACAACCTCTCGAACGCAGGATTGCAAAGTTGTACTCTGTTGCTTGAATCGAGCACCACGCTGGCCAGCGGATTATTTTCGACAATCGCTGTCAGGAATACATTGCGCTCGCCAATAGCATTTTCAGTTTTCTCGCGCGCGTCGGGTTTACCTTCGTCACAAATTCCGGGGAGAGAGGGTGTTTGAGCGAAATCGTACCCATTGCTTCTGGATGCAGATTTGCCCTTCTTGCGGTTGGCGCGAGCGGAATCGACCTTGATCGGCATGGAATCGCTGTAAGCTCAGCCTATGGCAGCGCAAATTGCGCGGAAAAACTTATTCCCGTTTCGCTGAATTTTTGAAAAGGTCTGGTTCTGGTGATGGCTTTCGGATCCCATACCCAATCATCTATTTAGCGTGTTACGAGGCAGATTCGCAATGGTACATCCGTACCACAGAGTGCTTTTTTGGCAACAAGGTTCACGTAGCGGCCGGTCCGACGGACCGGGCACAGTCACAGCGTAGATAGCGCTTTCGGTTTCCGTTACGGCCGGTGGGACGCCTTGCGTAGCGGCCGGTCCGACGCCGTTCCGGACCGGGCACACTCGCCGACCATAGGACCGTCAATCACCCGCGACGCCTCCCGGTCGGCCAACGCCGCGCTCAGGGATGCGGCGGCGGTTCCGGAATCGCCTCGCCGTCTTTGCGCGGATCCGAACCGCCGAAATTGACGCCTGATGCAAAATTTCGTTCGGTCGCCTGCCCGCCGCCCATCAGTGAAGAAAATGCCCCGCTCACTCGCACCTGATGTCCCCGCGCCTGAAGCGCCGCACGAACATCGGCAGGAACACGGTCCTCCATCTGCACGTCGCAACCGTCAAAATTGACTTTGCGGAAGCGCGCCGCTTCCAGCGCTGCTTGAATATTCATTCCGAAGTCCACCACGTTTGAAACAAACTGCGCGTGCGCCTGCGCCTGATTGAATCCCCCCATGATGCCGAATGCGATGCGCGTATCTCCTTTGCTCATGAACGCGGGAATGATCGTATGCAAAGGCCGCTTGTGCCCGGCTAATACATCCGGCGAATCCGGCTCAAGATTGAACAGCGCGCCGCGATCCTGTAATACAAATCCCGTATCATCCGCGACCAGTCGCGAACCAAATTCATCGTAGTTACTCTGAATCAGCGACACCATGTTCCCCTGCTGGTCCACCACGGTTAAATAAGTCGTGTCTCCGAGTTTTTCATTCGGCATACCGGGGCCAACGGCGCAATTCGCCTTGGACATATCAATCCGCTTGGCGCGTTCGCGCGCGTAATCGTCAGACAGCAATCCCGCCACCGGAATCTTACTGAATCGCGGGTCGCCGATATACTTTCGCAAATCCGCATACGCCAGTTTTTTCGCCTCAATCATCACGTGCAGCGCGTCGGCGGAATTGTGGCCGTATTGCGCCAGCGGAAATTGCTGCATCAGGTTCAACATTTCAAGCGCCGCAATTCCCTGCCCGTTCGGCGGCAGCTCATACACTTCCCAGCCGTGATATTTCGTCGACAGCGGCTCGACCCATTCGCTCGAATAATCTGCCAGATCCTCGAGCGTCATCGACCCGCCCTCGCGTTTCGAAAAATCCACAATGCGCCGCGCGAGTTCTCCCTTATAAAACGCATCGCGTCCGCCTTTGGCCACCAGCGCCAGAGAGCGCGACAACTCTTCGTTGCGGAAGATTTGCCCGACCTTGGGCGCTTCACCCTGCAACAAATACAAACTCGCCGTCGCGGGATTCTTCTTCAAGAAACCGGCGGCCGCCGCCCAGTAAGCCGCATCCCACTCGGGAACGGGAAAGCCTTCGTGCGCATAACGAATCGCTGGCGCAAGATCTTCGGCAAACCCCAGCTTCCCAAATTTCTCCAGCAGCTTCGACCAGCCGTCTACGGCTCCGGGAACAGTCACGGAATCGATTCCGTGTTGCGGCATCGCTGTGATGCCTTTCGCCTTCAGGAATTCCGGCGTCAATCCCTTCGGCGACCATCCGCTCGCGTTCAACCCGTACAACTTGCCACTTTTCGCGTCGTAAACAATCGCAAACAGGTCGCCGCCCATCCCGTTCATCATTGGCTCGACTACGCCCATCACCGCATTCGTCGCCACGGCTGCATCAATCGCATTGCCCCCGCGTGCGAGAATCTGCGCTCCGGCCTGCGCCGCCAACGGGCTCTCCGCCGCCACAATTCCGTAGCGCGTGGTCACCATGGACCGTCCCTGCGTCCGGTCTTGCGCGTTTCCGATGCTGACCATGCTCAGTCCTGCCACCAACACAAAAAACGCATAGGCAAAGCTCCGCTTCATCTCTCGATTCCCTGTCCTGCTGGAATGTTTGCTAGCCAAACTTATTTCTTGGGACGCGATTCCGGCGGCACCACGCTGTTGTTCCGGTAATACGTCACCAGGTTCCCGAAATGCTCGCCGCTATGCTCGATGATGCCCACCCAGTCAGCCAGATGCTCCATCGCGCCGGCATCGCCGCCCTTTTTGAGCGCCGCCGCTCCATCCGCGAACGACTTCTCCACGAACGCGGCAATCTGTTCCTTCGTCTTGTATTCCTTCGGATCGTCTTGAACGCCCTTGGTGCTC
>DASZCH010000093.1:0-5337 GCA_035943235.1 Candidatus Acidiferrales bacterium | reverse complement strand
GGATACACCTTTTGCGAAGGGTCGTCGCCATTGTGACGGTACACTTCCAGTAAACGCGTTAACAGGAAACTGAGCCCTACATAATCCCGCCACGCCTTGTCATCGGCGCGCAGCTAGGTTAGATTAGCCGCCTTCCGAGCGAGGAGTCGCGACGCGCGCATGAACCCGGCAGGCAAAAGTCACAAAGGGCATCTGAAAGTTTTGCTGCGGCGGGCCGCGATTCAGAAACGCGTGGTCGCGGTGGCGCATGAAATCAGCCGCGACTTTCACGGCGAACGCGTCCACCTGATCGGCGTCCTGAAAGGCGCGTGCATTTTCCTTTCCGATTTGATTCGCGAAATCGATCTCGACACTTCGATTGATTTCATGGCCGTCGCGAGCTACGGCAAAGGCAAACAATCGTCGGGCCAAGTGCGCCTCTACAAGGACCTCGACACCAGCATCGAAGGCTTGAACGTCATTCTTGTCGAAGACATTCTCGACACCGGACTCACGCTCAGCTATCTTTGCCGCGTGTTGCAGCAGCGCAAGCCGAAGTCGCTTAGAATCGCCGCGCTGCTCGACAAGCCTTCGCGCCGCATTCAAAATATTAAAGCGGACTATGTCGGCTTCACGATCCCTAACGAATTTGTCGTCGGCTACGGTTTGGATTACGATGAGCGCTATCGCAATCTCAAAGACGTCTGTGTTTTGACCTTGCCGGCGGAGTAAGATCTTCCCTGAAAACTGAAATCCCGATGCGCGCCGAAGATATCGCCAAACTGATTGACCACACGCTGTTGAAACCTGAAGCGACCGCCGAGCAGATTCGCGCGCTCTGCGAGGAAGCGGCCCACTTCGGCTTCGCCTCCGTGTGCATCAATCCGTGCTACGTGCCGATTGCCGCCGACCTGGTGCGTGGCTCAACAGTGAAAGTCTGTACCGTCGTGGGTTTCCCCTTGGGCGCAACGCTCTCGGCCGTGAAAGTTTTCGAGACGGAGCAGGCGATAAAAAATGGTGCCGAAGAAATCGATATGGTCATCAACATCGGGGCGCTGAAGTCCGGTGACAATGAAGCAGTGGAGGCCGACATTTGCGGCGTTGTTGACGCCAGTCATCGCAGCGACGCAATCTGTAAAGTGATTCTCGAAATGGCGCTGCTCACCGGCGAAGAAAAAATTCGCGCCTGTCGCGCGGCGAAAAACTGCGATGCGGACTATGTGAAAACTTCCACAGGCTTCGGCGCTGGCGGCGCCACGGTAGAAGACGTCGCTCTGATGCGTTCGATCGTTGGCCCTGAGATGGGCATCAAAGCGGCCGGCGGCATTCGCACCCTCGCCGATCTGAAAGCCATGCTCGCCGCCGGAGCCACGCGCATCGGTTCAAGTTCCGGAGTGAAAATCATCGAAGAGGCCCGCCGCGCCGCGGCCGAATAACCTTCTCGCTGCGCGCCTGAGCCTGCTAGTTTCGCAATTCACGCCAAGTTCGCGGATGTTCCTCTGCCCGCCTGCTATAATAATTAAGTGAAGTCGCGTCGCGGCATCCGAGTCGTCGCGTCTGCAAACTTCATCTAATAGGAAAGCATGGAACCCGTAGAACTGAACGTTACTAATGAACTGCCCGCCGAAGTGCTGGCGACGATGGCCGAAATCGGCCAGGAAATCAACGCGTCGCTGAATTTGGATGAAGTGTTGGCGCACGCCGCGGCGCAAATCAAGCGCCTGGTCGACTTCGAAATTTTCGCCGTGCTTTTGCTGGACGAAAATGCAAACGAACTCCGCTTTCGTTTCGCCATTGGCCATCGCCAGGAAGTTGTCGAAAACTGGCGAATTCCGGTCGGGCAGGGAATCATCGGAGCCGCCGCGTCCACGGGGCAGCCCGTGCGCGTCGCCGACGTGCGCAAGGATTCGCGTTACCTGAACGCTCTCGATGGAGTGCAATCCGAACTCGCCGTTCCGCTCGTGGTGCGTGGGCGCGTCGTCGGGGTGCTCGATATTGAAAGCAATCAGCTCGATTACTTCACGCGCGATCAACAAAATATTTTGATGATGCTCGCGACGCGCATTTCCAGCGCCATTGAAAACGCGCGCCTGTTCGAGCGCACGCGCCATCAGGCCGATACTCTCTTGCTTCTCAACGAAGTGGCGCGCGAGACCAATTCCATTCTCGACGTCGAAGGCGTGCTCCGGAGAGCCGCCGAGATGGTGAAGCGCGTCATCGATTATCAGATTTTCGCCATCCTGCTTTATGATGAGGCGCAACGCGTTTTTCGTCATCGCCTCAACGTAAAATTCGGACAGCACATGCAGGAGCGCTCCGTCGTTTCGCCGCACGAAGGAATTGTCGGCGCCGCTGTGACGTTGCGGCGCCCCGTCGTCGTGCCGGACGTGTCATTTGATCCGCGATATATCTCCGTCAATCCGGAGACTCGTTCCGAGCTGGCGATCCCTCTTCTCTACAAGCATCGCGTCATTGGCGTGCTCGATCTCGAAAGTCCGCAGCTCAATTATTTCACGCCGGACCATGTGCAAGCGCTCTCCATCCTGGCATCTCATCTTGCGATATCGATCGAAAACGCGCGCCTCTATGAGCAGGTGACGCGTGATGAAGCGCGCATGGAGCGTGACCTCACGGCAGCGCGCCGTTTGCAATCCGCCCTGCTGCCTCCTGTGCCGGGCAGCCAGTATGGCCTCGACATTGCCGCGCGCGTCGTTTCCTCGCGCGAACTCTGTGGTGACCTTTACGACTTTTTGCCTTACAACACGGGCGACCTCGGGATCGCGCTAGGCGATGTCAGCGGCAAAGGAAGCGCCGCTGCCCTTTATGGAGCGGCCGCCGTCGGAATTCTGCGCAGCCTCGCTCCGCAGCATCTGGCTCCGGCGAAAATTTTGCAGAAGCTGAATCAGATTATTTGCGAGCGCCGCATCGAAGGACGCTTCATGACCATGTGTTTTCTGTCCTGGCAACCCGCCGAACGCATTCTGCGTATCGCAAACGCCGGACAGGAGCAGCCGCTGCTTTTTCAGAATGGCAACTGCGAGAAAGTTCCGCTCGCTGGTTTCCCCGTCGGCATGTTCGACGAGTCCACGTACGACGAGCTTAACCTCGTGTTGTCGTCCGGCGATATTGTGGTGCTTTATTCGGACGGCGTCACCGACACGCAAAACTCCGGCGCGCAATTCTATGGCTGGCAGCGACTCAGTGCCGCCGTCTCATCACGGGCGGCCCTTTCCTCCGCCGAAATCGCCGATCAGCTTCTCGCCAACGTAGACGAATTTTCCGGCGGCCGTCATCCCTTCGATGACCGCACTCTTGTCGTTCTAAAAGTGATATAAGAATCTCCTGCATGGCGCGCTCCATCGAGAAAGACAGGGACTCCGATTCGCTGAATCCGCTCAGCTACACGCCAAACTTTTCATATCGCGGCGGCGTAATTTGTTGCGAGAGCGTTTCCCTTGCTGCAATCGCTGAACGTGCGGGAACGCCGACTTACATTTACAGCCGCGCCGCTTTCACTGCCGCGTATCGGCGTTTTCGACGCGCTTTCCGCGGCACCCCGCACTCGATTTGTTATGCCGTGAAGGCCAATTCGAATCTGGCTGTCCTGCGCGCGTTCGGCCGCATGGGCAGCAGCTTCGATATTGTTTCCGCGGGGGAACTCTTCCGTTTGCGCCGCATCGGCGTTCCCGGTGAGCGAATCGTTTTTTCAGGCGTTGGCAAGACGCGCGAGGAAATTCGCGAAGCCTTGCGCGCCCGCATTCTTCTTTTCAACGTCGAATCGGCGGAGGAACTCGAAATCCTCGCAAGCGAGGCTGCGCGCGTTGGCCGTGCCGCGCCTGCCGCGATTCGCGTCAATCCAGATATCGAAGCGGGCGGCCATCCGCACATTGCCACGGGGCATCATCGCCACAAATTTGGCGTCGACTGGCCCGAAGCGCAGCGTCTGTATCTTCTGTACAAAGACTCGCTGTGGATTGATTGGAAGGGAATCAGCGGCCACATCGGCTCGCAAATCACTAAGGTCGCGCCGTTTCGCGCCGCCGCTGCGCGTCTCGCGGGATATTTCCGCGATCTATCAAATGAGGGAATCGCGCTTCGCTATCTCGACATCGGCGGCGGCCTCGGCATTCGTTACACAAATGAAAATCCGCCTTCGATCGAAGAATACGCCACCGCGTTGCCACGCTCGTTGCGTGCGCTCGGCTGCCATTTGCTTCTCGAACCAGGCCGCGCTCTCATCGGACAGGCTGGTGTGCTGCTCACGCGCGTTTTGTATATAAAGAGCAGCCGCGGAAAAACATTCGTCGTTGTAGACGCGGCAATGAACGATCTAATTCGTCCCGCCCTCTATGGCGCAATTCATCCTATCACTCCAGTTGTTCGTCCGCGCGCCAATGCGAAAATATCGCGCGTCGATATCGTCGGCCCGATTTGCGAATCGGGAGACTCTTTTCTCCACGATTGTCCCATGCCCGAAGTTCAGCCCGGAGATCTGCTCGTGATTTGGGGGGCGGGCGCGTATGGTTTCGCGGAATCGTCGAACTACAATTCGCGCCCGCGCTCCGCGGAAATTCTCGTCGAAGGCAGGCGCTTCCGCGTGATTCGCCGCCGCGAAACCCGCGCCGATTTGATTCGCGGCGAGCGCCTTTCTTGATACTTCGTCCTATCGTTCGCCGGGGTGCAGAAAACTATCCACGGCGCCCATGAACAGATCCGGCTGGTCCACGAACGTCATGTGCCCGCTCTTCGGCAAAATCACGAGTTTCGAGCCTGCAATCTTCTGGTGCATTTCCTTCGAGAGCGATGGATCGCATTCGTCATGGTCGCCCACAAGAATCAGCGTCGGTACGCGAATCGTCGGCAGCTTGTCCACGTATTCGACGGATTTCAAGTTTCCATCAATCACAAATTCGCCGTCCGAACCCCACATTTCGCGGTACAGCGGCCATGCCGTCACGCCCTGCGCGATCGGATCGTAATTCGGGTCCGGATGATTTTGATAGATGTATGGAAAATATCCCTCGCCCCACGCGGCGACCATGTACGCGTCTGTGTAGCGATTCTGCTGGTAGGGAAGGCCGTGGCCAAAAAGTCCCGCCTTCTCCATGCTGTCGATTTTCTCGCGCAACTCGGGAGACATTTTCTCTTTCATCCGGACGAAGACTTCGTTCATCTGCTTCGTGCTTGGAAATGTGCTGCACAAAATCAGATGCGTGAGGTTCTTCTGATACTTCAGCGCGTAGGCCTGCGCGAGAACTCCTCCGTATGAATGCCCGAGGAGCGTGATTTTCCCCAGGTCGAGCGCTCGGCGTACGTCCTCCACATCCTCCACCATGTTTTCAACCGTGTACCCGGAAG
>DASZCH010000092.1:0-7902 GCA_035943235.1 Candidatus Acidiferrales bacterium | reverse complement strand
CCGAAATTAAGCTGGCCGGCCTCGAAAGCCATTTTCGCCTCGCGTACCATGGAGAGGACCTCGGATTTTTCCGCCTGCCTTCGCCGCCGGGAATTCACAATGTTCGCAATGCCGCCGCGGCCGCGGCCGTCGCTTTGCATCTGAACATCCCGGCCGATTTGATTCGTCAGGGATTCGAGAAATTCGCGGGCGTCGGCCGGCGCTTTGAAATCAAGGGAACTTTCGGCGGCGTCACGCTGATTGATGATTATGGCCATCATCCCGCCGAAATTCGCGCGACTCTGGAAGCGGCGCGCGGCTGCGATTACAAGCGCGTGCTGGTTTTGTTTCAGCCGCATCGCTACACGCGAACCAAGCATCTCTGGGACGAATTCTGCCGCGCATTCAATCAGGCGGACTTGCTCTTCATTTCTGAAATTTATCCCGCAGGCGAGCCGGCGATTGAAGGCGTCACGGGACAGAAGCTCGCCGAAGCAATTTCCGCCGCGGGCCATAAGAACGCGGTTTTCACCGGCACGTTGCAAAACGGAATCGACGCGGTGTTGCACGAAGTGCAGCCGGGCGACGCCGTGCTCGCGATTGGCGCGGGCAACGTCAATCGCTCGCTCGACGAATTGGCGTTTTTACTCGGCGCCGTGCAGCCGAAGACGCGGATGACGCCATGACGCGACGCGACGGGCTGAGCAACTTTGTTGGGGATGAGCAACCGTGAGGCATTTACAGTGGATTTGTTTTTTTTTGTCAGGGCACGGCTTCAGCCGTGCCGTGACGTTGCGGTTTTAGGGCGGCTTTAGCCGCTGATGTTTGTCGTTGTGAGGTTACGCAGAGATACATGAAGCGTTCGGAGAAGTTAAAAAGAATCGATGCCGAAACGTATCCGCAGGAAGCCCTTGTGGATGAAGAGCCGCGCTATCTCCGCCGGCAGAAGCCGGTCGAGATCAAGCGCCGGAAGTTCGGCAAGAAGGCATGGAAGAACTATTTCCGCGTTTCCCTGGCCGTGATTGTGCTGGCGCTCGCGGGTGGAGGAATTTTTGCCACGGGTAGCTTTCTGCTCACGTCGCCGCGGATGGCGCTGGCGAACCCCAGCCAGGTGGAACTTTCCGGAAACCATTTTGTCAGCCGGGCAAGCGTGCTAGAGATTTTCGCAGCCGATCGCGGGCGCAGCGTGATGCGCATCCCGCTGGCAAAGCGCCGTGCTCAGGTCGAGGAGTTGCCCTGGGTCGAGCGCGCCACGGTGCGCCGCGCGTTGCCGAACCTTATTCAAGTCAACGTGGTCGAGCGCACGCCTGTCGCTTTTTTGCGAGAAGGCGCGAATTTGTCCCTTGTGGATGGCCAGGGCCAAATTCTGGACCGTCCGCTGGAAGGCGATTTTCATTTTCCGGTTGTCACCGGGATTTCAGCGGGAATGCCTCGCGAAGAACGCGGGCAGCGAATGAAGATGATGGTGGATTTTCTGACGGGCATTCGCCAGGTGCGCGCCGGAGCGGAAGAATCCGTGAGCGAAATCGATCTTTCCGATGCGAACGATTTGCAGGCAACGCTCGCGGGCTTGCAGGGAGCCGCCGACGCGGTGCTTGTGCATTTCGGCAACAGCGGTTTTCACGACAAGTTTCAAGTTTTGCTGAACAACATCGGCCAGTGGGAAGCAGCGGCGGGCCGCGTGGCGTCGGTTGACTTGCGCTTCGAGCATGAAGTCGTCGTGAACCCGGAAAATTCGTTGCCGGCCGCGGCGCCGAGCCACGTAACCGCTGCGCCCGCTCACGTCGCTGCGGCGCCCACTCGCGTAGCCGCTGCGCCAAGTCACGTCGTTGCTGCGAAACCCGTAGCGACTGCAAGATTGGCGGGCGACGCAAAACCGAAATTGGAGCCGGTCGCGCAACGGAAGATTGTGCACGCAAGGCGGCGAACCGCGCCGCATGCGAAGCAGCGCCGGCCTGAGAAGCGGCGCGCGAGGCGTTAACTTTTGTAGCGCGCGAAGAAAAAATTAAGGGGGGAGCGGCCGTTTGGGGAAAAAGGATCGCTACGTTGTGGGGCTCGACATCGGCAGCACAAAAACGTGCGCGCTCGTCGGCGAAATTGAAGAAGAGGGCGGCGGCGTGAAATTTGCGGGATTGGGCGCGGCGGAGTCGAAGGGCTGGCGCAAGGGACAGATCGTGAATCTCGAGCTCGCCGTCAGTTCCATCCGGCGCGCCGTCGAAGAAGCGGAAAACATTGTGGGCGTTCCGGTGGAATCGGCGCTTGTGGGTGTTGCCGGCGGAGACGTACGCGGCGTGAATAGCCGCGGAGGAATCACGCTGGGTCAGCGTCCGCGCGAAATTCATCGCGATGATGTTCGCCGCGCCGTGGAAGCGGCGAAAAATGTGAGCCTGCCGGAGGACCGCGAAGTTCTGCACGTGCTCCCGCAGGAATTTTTCGTCGATGCGCAGGACAACATTCGCGACGCCATCGGAATGGTGGGGCAGCGCCTCGAAGCGAATGTGCACATCGTCACCGCGTCGGCCACCTCTTCGCAAAATGTGGTCAACGCGGTGAATAAATCGGGCGTGATTGTCAGCGACACGGTGCTTGAGCCGCTGGCTTCCGCCGAAGCGTGCTTGACGCAGGATGAGCGCGAGCTCGGTTGCTGCCTGCTCGACATCGGCGGCGGCACCACGGAGCTGATTGTTTTTTTCGGCGGCGTTGTGCGGCATACGGCGGCAATCGCCATTGGCGGCGACCATTTTACGAATGATCTCGCGGTCGGATTGCGAACGCCGGTTCCCGAGGCAGAAAGCGCGAAGCGCGAACATGCCTGCGCGTGGCGCGAAATCATGGGAGTGGATACGCCGATTGAAATCGGCAGCGTGGGCGATCGCCCCCCGCGAACTGTGTTCGCGCGAAACTTGTGCGAGATTGTTGGACCGCGCGCGCAGGAACTCTTGACTCTGGTGCGCGAGGATTTACGCCGGGCGGGCCTCGATTCGCAAATTCCCGCCGGAATTATTCTCACCGGCGGCGGCGCGCGCTTGCGCGGACTTGTGGAACTGGCCGAGAAACTATTTTCTCTGCCGGTGCGATTGGCGGCGCCGCGCGGCTTGAGCGATATCACGGAAGCGGTTTCTCAGCCCGAGTACTCGGCTGCCGTCGGCCTGGTGCTCTACGGTGCGCGCGCGCGGCGGCATGCGGCGCAGCGTTCCGGCGGTTGGACGGAGAAGTTGAAAGGACTTTTTGCGGGGAATTAAGCAGGAAAATTTCAGCGGGGGAATTTCAGGGGAGGCAGCATGACGCCAAGAGAAGCAGCACTTCGAGTCTCGTTCAGTGAAGAGCCACAAAACGGCGCAAAGATTAAAGTGATCGGCGTCGGCGGCGGCGGTTGCAACGCCGTGAACCGCATGATTCGCGCCAAAGTGGAAGGCGTGGAATTCGTTGCGGCGAATACGGATTTGCAGGCGCTCAAAATGTCGCAAGCGCCGCTTAAACTTCAGCTCGGCACAAAACTCACCAAGGGCCTGGGCGCCGGCGCGAATCCGGAGATGGGGCGCAAAGCGGCGCTCGAAGACACGGACAAAATTCTTGAAGCACTCGACGGCGCGGACATGGTGTTCGTCACGTCGGGGCTCGGCGGAGGCACCGGCAGCGGAGCCGCGCCCGTGGTCGCGAATCTCGCGAGCGAGCTCGGCGCGCTAACCGTCGCCGTGGTGACGAAGCCGTTTGCGTTCGAAGGCAAGCGCCGCTTGCAACAGGCGGAGCAAGCTCTCGGAGAGTTAATCGGCTGCGTTGACACGGTTATCGTGATTCCCAACGAGCGCCTGATGGAATGCGTCGAGCATGGCACGAGTTTCTTCGAGGCGTTCCGCATCGCGGACGATATTTTGCGCCAGGCGGTGCAGGGCATCAGCGATATCATCACGATTCCCGGCATCATCAATCGCGATTTCGCCGACGTGAGAACCATCATGTCGGGCCAGGGATACGCGGTGATGGGCACGGCGGTCGCGACTGGCTCGAATCGCGCCATTGATGCGGCGAATCGCGCCATTAACAGCCCGCTGCTCGAAGACAATTGCATCCAGGGCGCGCAGGGAATTTTGATCAACGTCACTGGCTCTTCCACATTGAGCCTGCACGAAGTTCACGAAGCGTCTTCGGTAATCCAAAAAGCCGCGCACGAAAACGCGAATATCATTTTCGGCGCGGTGCAGGAAGACGCGATGAAGGAGTCGGTGAAAATCACGGTGATTGCCGCCGGGTTCCGCGAAGTGGCGAACAAGAAGACGCACACGCGGCCATCGTATTTGCCGAAGACGTGGAAAGCGGAGCGCGCGCCGGAGCCGCAGCCGGACGTGGTGGCGCAAGTGTCGCGCAACGTTACGGACGTGATTCAGGAAGTCGCCGCGGACGATTTGGACGTGCCGACGTTCCTCCGCCGTCAGGCCGCGAAAGCCTGACACGTTGAAAGGCTGCTCCTGAAATAATGGCCGGGGCGCGCGAAAATGCGCTCCGGCATCTCCGCGCTTGTTTGCTCTCCCATGTGCCGAGGCAAAGTGACCGCTGTCGTGCGAGTTCGCCGCGAAATTATTTCCCGCATCCGTGAAGAAGCTCGCGTGGCGCCAAATCAAGAATGCTGCGGGCTGCTGGCGGGACGCGATGGAATCATCACGCGGATTTTACCGGCGCAAAACGCGCTAGAAAGCGCGACTGCGTTCGAAATCGCGCCGACGGAATTATTCCGGTTGATGCGTCAAATTCGCGGAGAAGATCTGGAGATGCTGGGAATTTATCATTCGCATCCGCGCGGAGAGAACCGGCCGTCGCCGCGCGACATCGCGAGCGCTTTTTATTCCGAGGCCGCTTATTTTATTGCTTCACCGCTCGCGGACGCCGCGCAGCCGGTGCGCGCGTTCTCGATTCGCGACGACCGCGTCGCGGAACTGCAAATCGAAATTGCTTAGTGGCGTGAAGAAAAGCAGATCCCCAGCCTCCGGCAGGCAGGCTCGCCGCATGGCGGCTCGGGATGACAATCGTTTTTTCGCCGCATTTGATGGCAGCGGCTCAGGCATTCGTGTTCTCTCCCGGTCCCAGCCGATAGATGAGCACTTGATTCGAAGGCACCGGACACGACTGTCCTGCAGGCGTGTTCGGATTGGTCCACTTCAGTTCGATCCCCGACGGGCCGCCGAATGCATCGACCGGTTCAGGCACCGTGGGCGTGGGGCAGAATACATTAATCGTAGCGTTCGCCGTCGTCTTGCCGCCCGGCCCAGAGGCAGTTAAGGTGTACGTTGTGGTTTGTTGGGGCGCAACAGTGGTCCACCCTGACGGATTCACTTTGCCGACGAAGGGCTCCAAATCCAGGCTGGTGGCGTTTGCGGACGTCCAACTCAGATTCGTCTCCGCGCCTTTTGGAATGTTCGTAGCGTCAGCAGTCAGAGTCACTGCCGGCGGCTGCTCCACAGTATGTGGAGGGATGGTTACGGCACTCGTTGTCTTGCAGTTACTGCCCGTATTGTCGGGGTAAACGTTGGTACAAACGCGGTAGGAGTAGCTCTGCCCCACCTGCAGGTTTGAGGAGCCTGGGTCTGTGAAAGTAATCGAAGAGCTGTTGATGAGGTAGGCGGTACCGATCGCCGGCTTGTCGAATCCGGGCGGGTTGCGATAGATCCCGAAATTGTAGCAGTTCGTTTTGGTTTGGTCGCCATAGGGAGCGACTTGGCAAGCAGTAATACGGACATGCACTCCGAGCGAATCTACATAGGCGGACACTTGGTCTGGCGCTGTTTGCGCCGAGGCAACGCCAGCGAACGAGAGGAAGCCGATGACTACGAGAAAGGGCAAGAGCGCGGCAGCAAGGATTCGTCCCAGCCCCTCCGTCAGCGTGCTGCGGCCCTGAAGAACGCCGTCGCGTGCGAACCGCCGGGTTTCGACTTCTCTCCTCATGGAACGGCCTTCAACCGAGAACTTGGTAGGATTCGAATGCACTAAAATTGAGAGCACGGCTCACCTCCAGGCGGGGTATGGATCCCCATTGCGTTTTTCCCCGCGACACGTAACCGATACGCTTGCTTGTCCGGTGAGTCAAATGATGCCTCACTTACGAATTCCTGACCGGTCATCTATCACAGAAGAAAAGACTTCGTAGCGCTCCTGAACTGCCCGGGGTCTAGCCGAATTTTTCTCCGAAGGATATATCCCCAATACTCGATGCTCGATTGCGCCCGAACAAACACGGGTCAGGGTAGAGCGGTCTTCCCGCTCCTAGAGCCTCTCTCCATCTTCTTCGGGACGAGAGGAAGCCTAAGATTTAGGCTAGGGGAGCCGTGGAGGTTAAGAATTCTGCGTAAAAAGGGTTTGCGGCTTTGAGAGCGGACAGCTTTCCGTCTCCTACGATTTGCCCTTTCTCCATCACCAGGATTCTTGCCATCCAGGAGACGGCATGCAATCGGTGAGACACCACAAGGAGAGTTGACTGTGGCAAGACTCGCGCAATCGTCCGAAGCATGCCTTCCTCGGAGGTCGGATCGAGCGAGGAAGTCGTCTCGTCGAGAATCAGGATTGGAGGACAGGAGAGAAGCGCTCGGGCAATCGCAAGCCGTTGACGTTCCCCGTTCGAGAGATTCGGAGCCCCGGGCTCGATGTCCGCTTCGAGAGAACTCGGGAATCCGTCGAGATATTTTGTCAGTTCCACCATCTGCAAGGCGCGCTCGAGCTCGGCGTTCGTCGATCCCGGTCGTCCGATCCGAAGGTTCTCGGCCACGGAGCGGTGAAAGAGAATCGGCTGCGCGGGGAGATAACGCACCGCCGAGCGCAGGCTCTCGAGTGCGATTCCGCGAATGTCCAGTCCGGCAATCCTGATTTCGCCGGCCTCCACGTCATAGAGGCGAGCGAGGAGTTTTACGAGCGTGCTCTTGGACGAGCCAGCAAATCAAGCCTCCGTTCGCAAACGAGACCGTCGCAAAGGGAATAAAGCGACTTGCACCCGGCCAAGAAGAATTTCTGGACTCGCCGGCGTTCGCCGAAGGGTCAATCTCCTCAGAAGGGTGCCGCGGCAATTGTAGGCGCGCAGTTTCCACTGAGCCGGAAAATGGAGATGTAATCCGGCTACATATAGGGCGCGCTCGGACTATGCCGATAAGTACGGTGCCGTTGAAAATATCGCGCGCCCGGAGAGACTCAATCGAAACCTCCGATTACGGGAACACTCACGGAAGCTTCTTCCTTCGCACATGCCGCACGCGCGGCTTTGCCGTTCTCAGCAGCGCGAGCCGATTGAGAGTGGACGTAGGCGCCAGCATCTCAATCCCCTCTAGGAAATCGAGAGCCTTGAGCGTCCGCAGGAGGGTTTCCACCGATGATCCACGGCCGCTCTCAAGATTTCGCAGGGACTTTTCAGCAATCCCTGCCTTTTCGGCCGTCGTGCGCTGATCGAGATTTCGCTGAAGACGCAACTCGCGAAGTCGTTTGCCGAGCTCTGTCTGGAGCTCCCGAAGGGTCTTTGAAAGAAGTGTCTAATCATAGGCAATATATTACCTTTCTGATCTGCTCCTCCAAGTCTTCACTTGTCGAGCGCGAAATTCGAGAGACAGCGAGCGCGCACGGCGAAGTCTTGCGGCCATTCCTTCCTTTGTGGTACTTGAGTACATCTTCCACGGACATGATATTGGACTAGGCCAAAATCGGGGCGGAAAGGAATCGGCGTGAGCGGCACCTTCGTGAATTTGTTGGGAGTCATGGCTCTCGTGGCAATTCCCAGCACGGTGATTTGGTCCTATAGTGTCGGTGGAGTGGTTTTTGCCATCGGGCTGGGCGCGATTTTTCTTCGCGGCGATTGGCAACAGGCGCGAGGATTCGACAAGTTGATTCTGTTTGGGCCGCTTTTTTACGCGGCGCCACTCGCAGCCTTTGGCACGGAACACTTCACGTTGA
>DASZCH010000091.1:0-2575 GCA_035943235.1 Candidatus Acidiferrales bacterium | reverse complement strand
CAAGAAAGCCAGGATCGGACTCTCGACGCTCGATGCACTCGAGAACGGGCGTTTGGGCGAACTCGGCTATTCCAAGATTACCAACATCCTTTCCGCTCTAGGACTGGAGCTGAAGGTCGAGGAAGCAAGCGCGCGTCGGCCAACGCTCGATGAACTCATGGAAGAGGAAAGCAATGATAAAGGTCTGGACAGACGCCGCTGAGGCGGGGCTGCTCGACAGGCACGGAACGCGCGGCAGCAGCTTTGTCTTCACCGAGGAGGTCCACATTCACAGTAAGCGAAAGTCCTTAGATACTCTGGCGGTCGTCGCCATTCCCAACCTCGCTTCGTTCGCGTAGCTCGTCCAATTCTCAAGCACGCCCCGCACGTCAGCTAAGAGGTCCTTGGCACGCCGCACACTGAACCGGTCGGCCTCGACCAGGAGGTCCTCTCTGGTGATATCTTCGAACTTTCCATTGACGCTCATTAGGTGCTGGTATGTCCACTCCCCTTTCGGGTTATAGGCATGCGTCACGTCGTAGGCCGGAGCGAGTTCCCAGTTTCGGCCTTGCTTCAGAAGAAAGCCGAAATTCTTCGTGTGATCGTCGCAATTGCGGGCCATGACGTTAAAAGCCATCCTCCGAAAGATTTCTGCCACCGCTTCGTCTCCCAGTTCCAACTTCGCAACCGTAATAAAGAGCTGGGCATATGCGTGCGTCGCACGCTGCTTAAAGTCCAAGTGACTGAGAGCGCAGAGACTCTGCATATGGTGTTTGATCGTCCGGCCTTTCCTCACGTCCCGGTCAAAGCGCTTGGTCATGAAATGGGCCCGGCCATTTTCTTCAAGTAGGCGAGACTCGGACATCCGCAGCCCAGCGTCGGTCGCCATTTTGTAGTACGCATATTCGATCCGGCCGTAATCCTCTCCGGTCCCGAGCTCTGGGTATTGCCCCACGCCATCGAATTTCACAATCCAGTGCTCAAACCCAGGCGACACATCGAACTGACCGCTACGGATTTCGCCGGTCTTGGGATTCCAGGCGATGACAGCTTTCGCACGGGCCCCGCCTGCCGAAGTTCCGACCTTGATCATGTTGGCGAGCGCCGCTTTGGGGTGCGCATCGATCGCGAGATTTCCGGACACCAACTTTCGTGCTTCCTCGACCAAGGATTTCATCTTGAGAGGCGCAGCGCTCTCTCTTTGCGATCCATGTGCGGGCTTGAATTCGAGGGCCCCCATCCCGCGCTTTCCCATGTAGGCCAACCGGTCGAGCGTTGTGACCGAGCTTTTTTGGACGCCATGCCCAGCCATCCAAGCATCGATAAGAGCATTTCCGAAATCATCTGGCAGAGCATCGGCCAGCATTCCCGGCAATCGATGAAAGGTCGCTTCAGGCAAATTCGGAAAGAGAAATGTGTCACGGCCATCCGAAAGCGGCATCGTCAAGGGAGCGAGCTCAATCCCCCGGCGGCGCCAAGAAGGTAGGAAAGCGAATCCATAGACCCCCATGGTTGGGTCCGCCGCGAGCGCCCCCACGCGCGCGCCCCAAATCGAAACCTCGATTACGGGAACACTCACTGAAGCTTCTTCCTTCGCACATGCCGCACGCGCGCGCGCGGCTTTGCCGTTCTCAGCAGCGCGAGCGGATTGACAGTGGGCGTAGGCGCCAGCATCTCAATTCCTTCTAGGAAATCGAGAGCCTTGAGCGTCCGCAGGAGGGTTTCCACCGATGATCCACGGCCGCTCTCAAGATTTCGCAGGGACTTTTCAGCAATCCCTGCCTTTTCGGCCGTCGTGCGCTGATCGAGATTTCGCCGGAGACGCAACTCGCGAAGTCGTTTGCCCAGCTCTGTCTGGAGCTCCCGAGGGGTCTTGAAAGAAGTATCTATCATAGGAAACATATTACCTCTTAACTCGACATTTTCGCAATAAAAGGTACTTTTATGCCGCTTATACGCTATCGAAAGAAATGCATTACAGGTAATGAATTACCATTTGTAACTGGCCTATTCGCTAAAGCAGCACTTTTAGTCCTATTACAACAACGCAAATATAGAGTGCCAACTTCTGCCGTTCGCGAACGATAGAAGTTTCGCTTATGCAGGTGTGCCCACTTTAGAATGCAGAAATAACGGCACGAAAACCCGCCCTTCCGAAGCCGTCAGAAGATAACGGTCGCCACCTCAGGCCAAGCCCTGGAGTTCTGATCTGCTCCTCCAAGTCTTCACTTGCCGAGTGCGAAATTCGAGAGACAGCGAGCGCGCACGGCGAAGTCTTGCGGCCATTCCTTCCTTGTGGTACTTGAGTACATCTTCCACGGACATGGTATTGGACTAGGCCGAAACCGGGGGCGGAAAGGAATCGTCGTGAGCGGCATCTTCGTGAATTTGTCGGGAGTCATGGCTCTCGTGGCAATTCCCAGTACGGTGATTTGGTCCTATAGTGTCGGTGGAATGGTTTTTGCCATCGGGCTGGGCGCGATTTTTCTTCGCGGCGATTGGCAACAGGCGCGAGGATTCGACAAGTTGATTCTGTTTGGGCCGCTTTTTTACGCGGCGCCACTCGCAGCCTTTGGCACGGAACACTTCACGTTGA